>JANPNF010000409.1:0-1882 GCA_031427315.1 Burkholderiales bacterium
CCGTCTGCGTCGGGAAGCCGTACATGAGGTAGGCGTGGACCAGCACACCGGCATCGCTGAAGGCCTTGGTGACGCGCGCGACCTGCTCGACCGAGACGCCTTTTTTCATCAGGTTCAGCAAGCGATCCGATGCGACTTCGAGCCCGCCAGAGATCGCGATGCAGCCGCTGTCGGCAAGCTGCTGGCACAGCACCGGCGTGAACGATTTTTCGAAGCGGATGTTGCCCCACCACGAGATGGCGAGCTGCCGGCGTTGGATCTCGGCCGCCAGTGTTTTCAAGGCTTTCGGCGGCGCGGCCTCGTCGACGAAATGGAAGCCGGTCTGCCCGGTTTCCTTCACGATCGCCTCGATGCGATCGACCAGCGTGGCCGCCGACGCGCCTTCGTAGCGCGAGATGTAGTCGAGGCTCACATCGCAGAAGCTGCACTTCTTCCAGTAGCAGCCGTGTGCCACTGTGAGTTTGTTCCAGCGACCGTCGGACCACAGCCGGTGCATCGGGTTGAGCATGTCGAGCAGCGACAGGTAGCTGCCGAGCGGCAGGCCGTCCCAGGTCGGTGTGCCGACTTCAGCGAAAGCAATGTCTGCCTCGATCCAATTGACGTACTGCACCGCGCCATTGGCATCGCGCCGGTAGGTGCGCACCAGCCGCTGCGCCGAGCGCTGGCCTTGCAGGTGTTCGAGCAGGGCGAGCAGCGGGCGCTCGCCAGCATCGAGTGTGATGTGGTCGAAGTAGTCGAAAACGCGTGGCTCTTTCAACTGGCGCAGCTCGGTGTTGGCGTAACCGCCGCCCAGTACGGTGGTGATCGTCGGGTCGTGCGCCTTCACCGTCTGCGCGATGCGGAACGCCGCGTACACCGCGCCGGGGAAGGGCACCGAGATCAGCACCACGCGCGGAGCGTGACGCACCAGCGCCTGCCGCGTCAGACTGACCAACGTGCGGTCGATCAGATTCAACGGTGCAGCCAGTGCCTCGGCCAGCGGGTCGAAGGCGGGCTGGCTTTGCGCCAGCGATTCGGCGTAGCGCACGAATTCGAAACGTGGGTCGATCGCATCGCGCAGCACGTCGGCGATGTCGTTCAGGTACAGCGTGGCGAGGTGGCGCGCACGGTCCTGCACGCCGAGCGCGCCGAAAGCCCAGGCGAGCGGGTCGCCGCCATCGTCGTCGATGAAAACATCCAGCGACTCGAAGCGCGGCCCTTCGGGCAGGAAAGCGCGGCTGCAGATGCGGTGGCCGAGCGTCGGGTCGCGGCCTTGCAGAAAGGCGATGGTCGGCGCGATGGTGGCGTGGTAGCGGTCGAAGGCGTCGACGAATGCGGCAACCCGCATCGTGCACTGAGCCAACGGCGACGCATCGATCTCCGCGCGCACCGCCTGCAACCCTTCGGGCGAGAACAGCGCCAGCACCAGCGCCAGCGCGAGGTCTTCCTGCACCGCAGCGACACCGCGTGAGCGCAGGAAACCCGTCAGATAGGCGGTGGATGGGTAGGGCGTGTTGAGCTGCGTCATCGGCGGAATGACAGACAGCACGCGCAGCGGCGGAATCTCAGAATTCACGGTCGGCGTGCTTCGAGCCGCGCGTTGCGTTCGTCGCGCTGGCGTTGCAAACGGAACTGGTGGAAGCCGTAGCGGGTTTGCGCCTCATCGGCCTGCGGCTGGCTCCACGCGGTCCAGCCTGTGAGTTCACCGGTCACATCGATTAGCGAGATGCAATCGACTGGACAGGCCGGCACGCACAGTTCGCAGCCGGTGCACAGTGCGGCCATCACCGTGTGCATCGCCTTCGGCCCACCCAGGATGCAGTCGACCGGGCAGGCCGGCAGGCACAGCGTGCAGCCGATGCAGGAGGCTTCGTCGATCACTGCGAGCCGTCGCGGGCCCTCG
>JANPNF010000410.1:0-2776 GCA_031427315.1 Burkholderiales bacterium
TACCGCGCGCTCGGCCGCGACGAATTCGACTGGGCGCTCGGCTTCGTCGAAGGCGGTGGCGGCAGCCTCGCGGCCTATCCCGAATACCACCGCGTGCAGAGCGTCGACGGCGTCTACCGCGTGCCCGACCGCGGCATCGCCAAGCGCCATCGGCTGGCGATCGGAACCATCGTCAGCGATGCGGCGATGCAGGTGAAGTACCTGAGCGGTGGCACCATCGGCAGCATCGAGGAAAGCTTCATCGCGCGCTTGCGCAAGGGCGACTGCTTCGTGTTCGCTGGCCGCGTGCTCGAGTACCTGCGCACGCAGGACATGACGGCGTATGTGCAGCGCGCCACCAAGAACAAGGGCGTGGTGCCGAGCTGGGCCGGCGGCAAGATGCCGCTGTCAAGTGAGCTGGCTGACGCAGTGCTTGAATTGCTGGCGGTGTCCGCGCGCGCCGACAAGCACTTGGTGCCTAACGAGCCCGAGATGCTGGCCGCGCTGCCGATGCTGCAAACGCAGGCGCGGCTGTCGAAGCTGCCGACGCCCGACACGCTGCTGGTCGAGGTGTTCACTTCGCGCGAGGGCCACCATGTGTACCTGTATCCGTTCGCCGGCCGCAATGTCCACCTGGGTTTGGCCAGTCTGCTCGCCTGGCGGCTGGCGCGCGACGCGCCGAACACGTTCAGCGTCAGCGTCAACGACTACGGCTTCGAGCTACTGAGCGCCGAACCGGTCGATCTGGCACCGCTGTTCGACGGCCGGCTGCTCGATGCCACTGAACTGCTCGCCGACGTGCTGCACAGCCTCAACAGCGGGGAACTTGCGCAGCGGCGTTTTCGCGAGATCGCGCGCGTGGCGGGCTTGGTGTTTACCGGCTACCCCGGCGCCCCGAAGAGCACCAAGCAGTTGCAGGCCTCGAGCAGCCTGTTCTTCGAGGTGTTCAAAAAGTACGACGCCGGCAACTTGCTGTTGACTCAGGCGCAGACCGAGGTGTTGAGCCAGGAGCTCGACATCGGCCACCTGCGGGCCACCTTGCAACGCATGAAAGCTCTGGCGATTGAACGCGTCGACCTGCCGGCGCCCAGCCCGTTCAGCCTGCCGCTGATGGTCGAGCGATTGCGCGAGAAGCTGAGCACCGAGAAGCTCGCCGATCGCTTAGCGCGCATCGTGCGCGATGCGGAAAAGGCGGCTGACAAAGCGGCACAGCGTTGAACGCGGCCAGGTGCTGTCGAGTGCCTGAATCTCGAGTCCATCGCTTGTGGTCTAGGCTACAAATAGGAGCGTGAGGCGGAACGAATCTTCCGACCGAAATACGGTGTCAGGCTCTGCAAGGGACTGAGCGTCCTCCATGGACAGCATCACCACAAACATTTAGAACGAAGGCGACGGCGTGCCGTCGGTGCACACGCCCTGGCGGGTGCGTACATTGGTAATCATCGGCGGCTCGGTGACGCCTTCGGGCAGCGCGTCGGTGCTGAATGATTTGCGCGTCGAGATCGAGAAATACTTGCCGTTGCTGCGGTTGATCACCACGCCGGTGGCGTTGGCGCCGGTGCCGTTGGTCTTTGGGCCGGGTGCGTCTTTGTTGTTCGGGTTGAAGTCGGTGGCGGCGCCGAAGCTCATTTCCTTGTCGTCGATGCTGATCAGCGTCAGCTTGCCGGTGCGGGCATTGGCGATGCCTTTCTTGTCGAGGTCGATGGTGTATTCGATGCGGAAGTCGCCCTTGCGCGGCGGGTCCAGCTCGGTGCCATAGATGATCTCGATGGTTTCAACGCCGCTGCACACCAAGTGCAGTTTTGGCTGCGGTGTTGCCGCGTGGACCGACGCGTTCAGCGACAGCGCGGCTAGTGCAACACACGCCAGGCGCGGGATTGATGTCTTCAATGCATTCATGCCCTGTTCTCCTTCGTGGGGGCGTTCAACCGAAATGGCAGATGTAGTGCAGCGCGTCGCTCACCTCGATGTCGAACGACGATTGCCCGCGCACGCTGAACGATTGGCCACCGGCGTAATCGGTCCAGCTGTCGCTGCCCGCCAGCTTCACCCGACAGGCCCCTGCGACCAGTTCCATCACCTCGGGCGTGCCGGTGTTGAAGGTCAGGGTCGAGGGCAGGATCACGCCGACGCTTTTTTTCGTGCCGTCGGCCAGCGTGAGGCTGTGCGAGACGCATTTGCCGTCGAAGTACACATTGGCGCGGGTGCTGATGGAAGCGGTGATCTGGTCGGTCATGGCGTGGCAGTCGAGGTGAGCGTGAAGTGATGAATTCGGGCCGGGCGCAGCTCAGGTGCCGTTGTCGCTTTTCAAACCAGGGTTCTCGAGGCCGGGCAACGCCGCTCCGCTGCCCTGCGACAACAACCCGGCCTGCGTGTAGATGCCCAGCTTGGCGCGGGTGTCGGTGATGTCGAGGTTGCGCATCGTCAGCTGGCCGATGCGGTCGGCGGGTGAGAACGGCGCGTTCTCGACCTTCTCCATGCTGAGCCGCTCGGGCGCGTAAGTCAAATTGGCCGACACGGTGTTCAGGATTGAGTAGTCGTTGCCGCGGCGCAGTTCGATCGTCACCTCGCCGGTCACCGCACGCGCCACCCAGCGCTGCGCGGCCTCGCGCAGCATGATGGCTTGCGGGTCGAACCAGCGGCCCTGGTACAGCAGCCGACCGAGCTTGCGGCCGCCTTCGCGGTACTGCTCGATCGTGTCTTCGTTGTGGATGCCGGTCACCAGCCGCTCGTAGGCGATGAACAGCAGCGCCAGGCCGGGTGCCTCGTAGATGCCGCGGCTCTTCGCCTCGATGAT
>JANPNF010000411.1:0-2644 GCA_031427315.1 Burkholderiales bacterium
CGGCCGCATCAAGGTGTTCTCGACCAAGCGTGCCTGCCCGAGCTGCGGCACCAGCTACCCCGAGCTCGACCCGCGGATGTTCAGCTACAACAGCAAGCACGGCTGGTGCACCACCTGCGTCGGCACCGGGCTGGCGCTGACGCGCGAGCAGCGCAAGGTCTACGACGACTCCGTGCGTGATGACGCCGACAAGGGCCGCGAGCAAAGTTTCCCATCGGAGGAAAGCGAAGCCGAGGGACTGGTCGACGAGCCCTGCCCCGATTGCGCTGGCACGCGGCTGAACCCGGTGTCGCGAAAGGTCACGTTCGAGGGCCATTCGATCGCCTGGATTGCGCAGTGGTCGGTGGCCGGGGCGCGGCAGTGGGTCGAGTCGCTGAAGCTCACCGGCCGTGATGCGGAGATCGCGCGCGATGTCGTCAGCGAGATCCGCGGGCGGCTTGAGTTCCTCGAAGAAGTCGGACTCGGCTATCTGACGCTGGACCGCGCCGCACCCACGCTCAGCGGTGGCGAGGCCCAGCGCATTCGGCTCGCTGCGCAGCTCGGCAGCAACCTGCAGGGCGTGTGCTATGTGCTCGATGAGCCGACGATCGGCCTGCACCCGCGCGACAACCAGATCCTGCTGAAGGCGCTGAAAACGCTCAGCGACAAGGGCAACACGCTGGTCGTGGTGGAGCACGACGAAGACACGATCCGCCGCGCCGATCACCTGATCGACATCGGGCCGGGTGCGGGCACGCGCGGCGGTCGGTTGGTGGCGCAGGGCACGGTCGCCGATCTGGCCGCCGCTCCCGATTCGCAGACCGGCCGCTTGCTGGCTCACCCGCTGATCCACCCCCTGCAGGCGCGGCGCGAGGTGACGGCGGCCGCTGCAGCCGGGCCGCGCGAGTCGGAAGCCAACCGGCGCCTCACCATCGAAGGCGCGACGCTGCACAACCTGCAGCAGGTGACGATCGACGTGCCGTTGAAGCGCCTGGTCGCGATCACCGGTGTCAGCGGCTCGGGCAAATCCACGCTCGCGCGCGACGTGCTGCTGGCGAACCTGCAGTTCATCAACGTGAAGGGTGGCTCGCCGAAGTGGCAAGGTTGCGACCGCATCGACGGCTGGGGCTACATCGACCGCGTGCTCGAAGTCGACCAGACGCCGATCGGCAAGACACCGCGCAGCTGCCCCGCTACCTACATCGGCTTCTGGGACACGATCCGCAAACTGTTCGCCGACACGCTGGAATCGCGGGCCCGCGGCTACGCGCCGAACCGCTTCAGCTTCAACACAGGCGAAGGCCGTTGCCCTGCTTGTGAGGGCCAGGGCATGCGCACCATCGAGATGAGCTTCCTGCCCGACGTGAAGGTGCCCTGCGACCAATGCCACGGCCAGCGCTTCAACCCGGAAACGCTGGCGGTCACTTGGCGCGGCAAGAACATCGGCGACGTGCTGAACATGGAAATCGACGAGGCCGTCGATTTCTTCGCCAGCATGCCGACCATCAGCCACCCGCTGCGCCTGATGAAGGACGTGGGCCTGGGCTACCTGACGCTGGGCCAGCCCTCACCCACGCTCAGCGGCGGCGAAGCGCAGCGGCTGAAACTCGTGACCGAACTCACCAAGGTGCGCGACGATGTCGGCAAGCGCGGCAACAAGGCGCCCCACACGCTGTATGTGCTCGACGAACCCACGGTCGGCCTGCACATGGCCGATGTCGAGAAGCTGATTCGCGTGCTGCACCGGCTGGTCGACGGTGGGCACAGCGTGGTGGTGATCGAGCACGACCTCGACGTGATCGCCGAGGCCGATTGGGTGATCGACCTGGGGCCAGAAGGCGGCACGAACGGTGGTCGGGTCGTGGCCGCAGCGACACCAGAGAAATTGGTCAGCGTGGCTGCGAGTCACACAGGTGCGGCATTGAGGTCTGTATTGGCTCGCGTGGCTGTCAAGGGCCTGGGGTAACCGGCTCCGCTCATGTCCCCCAGGCCGGTTCACGGCCCAAACACTTTGGGTCAGACTGAGGCGGCCTTCCTCCTTTACTTCGCTGCGCCGGTCACCCCACGCCCTCGACAGCCGGCACCGTTGTCGCATGCAACGGTGGTCTAAACCCCAGAACGCTTCGGTGGTTGTTGGAGCGCTGCGGTGGGCCGCTGTGTGGTGTGAAGAAACGGAGGAGGGCCAGCGCTACTAGAGCCGAAGTGAATGGTTGGGGAACCGGCCCGGAGGACATGAACGCAACACAGTGGCCCGCCGCAGCGCTCACGTAGCCGCCAGAAAAAAGGCCACCCTAAGGTGGCCTGATCTGCGATCGGCAACGCACTCAAGCCGCGACAGCTTCCTTCGGTGCCGGCGTCCGGATCAAGTGATCGAACGCACCGAGCGCCGCCTTTGCCCCGTCGCCTGTCGCGATGATGATCTGCTTGAAGGGCACGGTGGTCACGTCGCCTGCGGCGAACACACCGGGCTCCGAGGTCTGGCCGCGTGCGTCGACGACGATCTCGCCGTGGCGCGACAGCTCCAGCGTTCCCTTCAGCCACTCGGAGTTCGGCACCAGGCCGATCTGCACGAACACGCCTTCGAGTTCGACGTGCTTGGACTCGCCGTTGCTTCGGTCGGTGTAGGTCAGACCGTTGACCTTGCCATCAGCGCCGGTGATCTCGG
>JANPNF010000412.1:0-1632 GCA_031427315.1 Burkholderiales bacterium
AACCTTTGATTAGGAGTTCCAAATGGCACATTCGTCTTCGGCAAAATCCGGCGGCACGTTAAGTGTTCGAGCAGGCGTCAGTCCGAAGCTACTCGCGCGCAAGTCGGCCGATAGGTCAGCCGGCAACGCCTCGGGCGAGACCATCGAGGCCAGCTTCCCGACTGCAGCCACGGCGATGCGAGGCGTAGCGACGCCGGGGCCTGCTGCGGATAGCCCGTCCGAAAGCCCTCAGGGCGCCGCCAGGGCGGTGGACGCCGCAGCTTCTGCCTTGGGCCAGCGCACGCCCCCGACGTGGTCTGACGAGGATGAGAGCGGCTTTCAGGCGCTTTCGACAAGGCGCAAAGCCGCAGGCGTGCGGCGCACAGCACAGGCCGGTGCGCAGCTGGTGCAGCCTGGCAGCATAAAGCCCAATCCAAACACAGTGGTCGCGGTGATCGTCGGGCTTTTCGGCGACAAGGTGGCTATGACCCGGGGCGACTTGATCGCTGCCATGACGTCAGCCACCTTCCCTCACCCTAAGGCTCGTCCGGCTGACCCCTCGTGGTGTCAGGGCTACGTCGCCGGCGCCATCCGCAGCGGCTTCCTCATGGTTGCTCCGGCACAAGCCGCTCCGGCAATCGAGCACTCCGTACAATCCGAGCCCGATAGCTCGATCACCGCCGAGCTCGAACGCTCGGCCGCAGGAGCTTGATCATGCAGATCGTCTCATATCTCCGCGTCTCCACTGCGAGGCAGGGGGCGTCGGGGCTCGGGCTTGAATCTCAGCGAGAAGCAGTGGCCCGGTTCACCGCGACCGGTGGGCACACGTTGCTCACTGAGTTCGTCGAAGTGGAGTCGGGTGCCAAGGCGGCGCGGCCAAACTTGGCAGCTGCCCTGACGTCATGCCGCCTTCACCGAGCAAGGCTCGTTATCGCCAAGCTGGATCGGCTCGCCCGCAACATGGCCTTTATCGCGAACCTCATGGACGGGGGCGTGGAGTTCGTGGCCTGCGACATGCCGCACGCGAACCGGCTGACGCTTCACCTGTTGGCGGCCATAGCTGAGCACGAGCGCGAGATGATCAGCCAGCGAACAAAAGCGGCGCTACAAGCGGCCAAGGCGCGCGGGGTAAGGTTGGGCAACCCCAACGGTGCGGCGGCGCTACTTGAGGGCTGTAGGGCGGCGGCAGAGCGTAGTGTTGGGGTAAGGCGGGCCAAGGCGGCGCAGCGCGCGGCGGCTGTGGCGCGAACGCTGGTTGAGCTGGCCGATCAGGTACCTAGCTTTCGCGGGATGGCAGAAGTGTTGAACCGTCGCGGGGTACCGTCGCCCAGCGGTCAGGCTTGGCACCCGGAGCAAGTCAGGAGAACCCAACTCCGCCTGAGACATGCCAATGTCCGTTAGGCGCCGTCGCCAGACGAACGTTCGGCGTCCACACTGGATGGTTTTCGTGATTGCCATCCTCGGGATTATGAGCGCGATTTACAGATGATTCCTGAACCAGGCGCACAGGCCGCCGTTTCTCGGCGGTGTCGGGGGCTATCTGTACGAGTAAAAATAGGATTTGACATTCTAATGCTAACTTCTATTATAACTTGTGCGAGCAATAATGGTCCCCAGCGGAGGCAGAAATGAGACTTCCAGAAGATCGCGAAG
>JANPNF010000413.1:0-1725 GCA_031427315.1 Burkholderiales bacterium
TTGATGAACTGCTGGTAGACCATCGCCACATTGCGTTCGCGCACCGGCTTGCCGGTCACGTCCACACCATCGACCAGCACGCTGCCCTTGGCCGGCATGTCGAGCCCGGCCATCACGCGCAACAGCGTGGTCTTGCCGGCCTGCGTGGCGCCGAGCAGCACGGTGACGGCACGGGGTACCAGCGTCAGGTCGAGCGGGTACAGATAAGGGACGGCGCCCACCCGTTGCTCGATGCGTTTGAGATTCAGTTCCATGAGGTCTCCGTCGGGCGTGATGCCAGGGTCGAAGGCGGCGCCGCCGCCTCCTGCCAGTGCGCAGCGCACCAGTCGGCAACGGCCTGGCACTGCGCCGCGCTGTAGTGCAAGCCGAGTTTGCTGCGCCGCCACAACACGTCGTCGGCGCTGCGCGCCCATTCGTGATCGTGCAGGTAGTTCATTTCGATCTCAAACAGGCCGGGCGCGATTTCGGTGCCGAGGTCACCCTGCGCTGACCCTGCGAGAAGCGTTTCGATGCAGGCACCGTAGGCGCGCGCCAGCCGATGGCAGACGGCCGCTGGCAGCTGCGGGTAGCGCAGCGCAGCAGCCTGTGCAAAGCGCCTGAAATCAGTGTCGGGCCGTTCTGGCTTGCCGATCCAGGCGCTCAGGTCCCCTCCCGGCAGGTGCGCGCCGCGGGTCCAGGCGCCACGTTTGGCCGAGCTGGCGAGCGGCGCAGCGAGCAGGTCGGCGGCCTCTTCGGCGAGCTTGCGGAAGGTGGTGATCTTGCCGCCCCAAACCGTGAGGAGGGGAGCCCCCGGTCGCGTCGCGTCCGCCCCCCGGGGCGGCTCGCCCCGGCTTGGTGGCAGCCCGGCGGCCGGCGTGGTCGGCGCGGTCGGCGCGGCCATGATGAGGTCTAGTTCGAGCGAGTAGTCGCGGGTCACGGCCGAAGGGTCACCCGACTCGTCATCGAGCAGCGGGCGGACGCCGGCATAACTCCAGACCACGTCTTGCGGCGTCACCGGCTTTGCAAAATAGCGGCTCGCCTGCTCGCACAGATAGCGGATTTCGGATGCATCGATGCGCGCTTCACCGACCGCGCCGTGATGCTCGACATCGGTCGTGCCGATCAGCGTGAAATCGGTCTCGTAGGGGATCGCGAAGATGATGCGTTTGTCTGGATTCTGGAAAATGTAGGCGTGGTCGTGGTCGAACATCTTGGGCACCACGATGTGGCTGCCCTTCACGAGCCGGAGCGATTTCGGCATCGGCATGTGCGCGTGTTCGGCGAGGAACTGCGCCGCCCACGGCCCGGCCGCGTTGACCAGCACCCGCGCGGTCACGTCGCGCAGCTCACCGGTGGTGCTTTCGAGCTGCACGCGCCAAGCCGCCGTCTCGCGCTTTGCATCGATACAACGCCAGCGGGTGAGTACCGTCGCGCCGCGCTGCGCCGCGTCCATCGCGTTGAGCACCACCAGGCGCGCGTCGTCGACCCAGCCGTCGGAGTAGACGAAGCCCTTGGTGAACAGCGGCTTCAGGGGTTTGCCGGCGGGATGCTGGCGCAGGTCGATGGTGGCCGAGGCTGGCAGCACCTCACGCCGGGCCAGGTGGTCATAAAGGAACAAGCCGATGCGGATCATCCAGACCTGCCGCCTGCCGGGGTTGTGCGGCATCACGAAGCGCAGCGGCCACATGATGTGCGGGGCGCTCTTGAGCAACACCTCGCGCTCGGCCAGCGCCTTGCGCACCAGCG
>JANPNF010000414.1:0-2406 GCA_031427315.1 Burkholderiales bacterium
GCGCTGCGCGTTGGCTTCGATCGCGGCTTGCAGCTGCTGCAGCCGCTGCAGCTTGACAGCCTGCGGCGTGTCGTCGTGCAGGTTGGCTGCCGGTGTGCCGGGCCGCGGGCTGTAGACGAAGCTGAAACTGGTGTCGAAGCCCACGTCGTCGATCAGCTTCATCATCTTGGCGAAGTCGTCTTCGGTCTCGCCGGGGAAGCCGACGATGAAGTCGCTCGACAGGCTCAGATTCGGCCGCACCGCGCGCAGCTTGCGCACCGTGCTCTTGTATTCCATCGCGGTGTAGCCGCGCTTCATCGCCATCAGGATGCGGTCGCTGCCGTGCTGCACCGGCAGATGCAGGTGGTCGACGAGCTGCGGCACCTTGGCATACACGTCGATCAGCCGCTGGGTGAACTCGTTCGGGTGGCTGGTGGTGTAGCGGATGCGCTCGATGCCGGGGATTTCGGCCACGTATTCGATCAGCAGCGCGAAGTCGGCGATGTCACTGCTGGCACCCATCGTGCCTCGGTAGGCATTGACGTTCTGGCCCAGCAGCGTGATTTCCTTGACGCCCTGATCGACCAGCCCGGCCACCTCGACCAGCACCGTGTCGAACGGCCGCGACACCTCCTCACCGCGGGTGTAGGGCACCACGCAGTAGCTGCAGTATTTGGAGCAGCCTTCCATGATCGACACGTACGCGCTGCCGCCCTCCACCCGCGCTGGCGGCAGGTGGTCGAACTTCTCGATTTCGGGGAAGCTGATGTCGACCTGCGCACGCTCTTGCTCAGCGCGCCGGGTCAGCAACTCGGGCAGGCGGTGCAGTGTTTGCGGGCCGAACACCACGTCCACATACGGCGCGCGCTCGATGATCGCCGCGCCTTCCTGGCTGGCCACACAGCCGCCGACGCCGATCAGCACGCCCTTGGCCTTCAGGTGCTTGACGCGGCCGAGGTCGCTGAACACCTTCTCCTGCGCCTTCTCACGCACCGAGCAGGTGTTGAACAAGATCAGGTCGGCCTGCTCGACGTCTGCCGTGGGCTCGTAGCCTTGGGCCACGCGCAGCACGTCGACCATCTTGCCCGAGTCGTACTCGTTCATCTGGCAGCCGAAGGTCTTGATGAAGACCTTCTTTGCCACGGGCAGCGTGCTCATGGCTGGGTCCAGATTTGCGTGGCGGGGTTGAAATTCCAGGCCTGGCGCTCTTCGACGGTTTTCGGCCACGGTTTGACCGCCCGCTCACTCTCACGCAGCACCCACAGCTCCTTGATCATGCCGGTGGTGTCTTCAATCGTGTAGTGCACGGTGTGCTTGCTGCCGGTCAGCGTGGTTGGCAGCACCAGCAGGTTGTCGGTGCCGTGCAGCCGGGCGCCCGGCGCTAACCGTGCTGCGGCACCGTTGAGCTCCACCGCTGGCGGGCCACTGAAGCTCACCACACCGCGCAGTGCCGTCAATGGGAACTCGCGTGCCAATTCCTGCGCCGATGTCGGCACAGCGATGGCGAGCAGCAGAGCGGTGAACAAGGCGCGGCAGCGGTCCATGGCAGGCTCCAGTGGCGGTGGCGGATCTCCGCGACAGGTTTGCCGCGATACCGAACAGACAAAAACGGCTCCGGGTCGTGAAGACGCGGAGCCGGTCGGGAATCTGGTGGCGCTTCAGGGATTCGAACCCCGGACCTGCGGATTATGATTCCGTCGCTCTAACCGACTGAGCTAAAGCGCCTCAAGGTCTCAATTATAGCGGGCTGAGAGCGGTCACAGTGCTGGCTTCGCTGCGCTGGCGGCGCGCTCTGATAGGGTCCTATCACGCGGTTCACTCGCGCTCACCCAAGCGCCCACGCATGTTCAGTTTTTTCAAGAAAAAGACGCCACCGGCGGCGCCCGCAGCGGACAGTTCCGCGGTAACGGCCGCCTTATCAAAGGCAGCCACGCCCGCGCCTGTTGAAACGCCCGTCGCTGCGCGGCAAAGCTGGTTGGACAAGCTGCGCACCGGGCTGCGCAAGACCGGTTCTGGCATCGCGCAGGTGTTCACCGGCACGCAGATCGACGATGCTCTGTATGAAGACCTGGAGGCTGCGCTGCTGATGGCCGATGCCGGCGTCAAGGCCACCGAGTACCTGCTGGCCGACCTGAAGCGCCGCGTTAAAGAAGCCCGCGTCACCAATCCGTCTGCCGTCAAGGCACTGCTGGCTGACGCGGTCACCGACCTGCTGCAACCGCTGCAGCGCCCGCTCACCGTGGGCCTGCACACCCCGACGGTGATGATGGTCGTCGGCGTCAACGGCGCGGGCAAAACGACGACCATCGGCAAGCTCACTCGCCACCTGGCCGAGAGCGGGCAGAAAGTGCTGCTGGCCGCCGCCGACACCTTTCGCGCCGCCGCGAAGGAGCAGCTCGCGGTGTGGGCCGGGCGCAATGGCGTCGA
>JANPNF010000415.1:0-7503 GCA_031427315.1 Burkholderiales bacterium
ATCGCCCGAACCAACCCCGGTTGAAAAGGGCAACGACATATTGGGCCAGATCTTCGGATCGAAAGACGTCAGCCGGACAGTGGCCGGAAGTGCGTCTGAGCAAACCGGGATTGACCCCGCGTTGCTTAAGCAGATGCTGCCGATACTGGCGATGCTGGTGGCCGGATATATGGCCAAGCAAAGCGGCGGTGGCGAGGGCGGCGGACTTGGTGGCCTGATAGGAGGAATGCTCGGCGGCGGCGGTCAGACAGGCGCGGGCGGCCTTGGCGGGATGCTGGGCCAAGATGAAAGCCAGCTGCTTCGCCACCTCGGTCTTGCCCACGCCGGTCGGGCCGGAGAACAGGAACGAGCCGATCGGCTTGTCGGGCTTGCCGAGGCCTGAGCGCGCCATCTTGATGGCCGCGGCCAGCGCTTCGATGGCAGGCTCTTGGCCGAACACCACGCTGTTGAGGTCGCGGTCCAGGCTCTTGAGCTTCGAGCGATCATCATTCGACACGCTGGCCGGTGGAATGCGCGCAATCTTCGCGACGATTTCCTCAACCTCGTTACGGGTGATAGTCTTTTTCTGCTTGCTCTTGGGCAGGATGCGTTGCGCGGCACCGGCTTCGTCGATCACGTCGATCGCCTTGTCGGGAAGGTGGCGGTCGTTGATGAACTTGGCCGACAACTCGGCCGCCGCCTGCAGCGCGCCTAACGCGTACTTGACGCTGTGATGCTCCTCGAAGCGCGACTTCAGGCCCTTGAGGATCTCGATCGTTTCTTCGACCGAAGGCTCCGACACATCGACCTTCTGGAACCGGCGTGACAGTGCAGCATCCTTCTCGAAAATGCCGCGGTACTCCGTGAAGGTGGTCGCGCCAATGCACTTCATGGCGCCAGAGCTGAGCGCGGGCTTGAGCAGGTTGCTGGCATCGAGGGTGCCGCCGGAGGCCGCACCGGCACCGATCAGCGTGTGGATCTCGTCGATGAACAACACCGCATGGGGCTGCTCCTTGAGCACCTTCAGCACACCCTTCAGACGTTGTTCGAAGTCGCCGCGGTACTTGGTACCTGCCAGCAGAGCGCCCATGTCGAGCGAGTAAACAGTGGCGTTGGCGAGCACTTCCGGCACATTGCCCTCAGTGATGCGCCACGCCAAGCCTTCAGCGATGGCAGTCTTGCCGACGCCCGCCTCGCCGACCAGCAGCGGGTTGTTCTTGCGCCTGCGGCAGAGGATCTGGATCACACGCTCGACTTCGTGTTCGCGCCCGATCAGCGGATCGATCTTGCCTTCGCGGGCCAGCTGGTTCAGGTTCTGGGTGAACTGGTCCAGCGGTGAGCCCTTGACATCAGAATCTTCTTTCTCACCGTCGGGTGAACCGTTGCTGCCTTCAGGGGGTTTGAGCGGCTCAGGTGGGTCGGACTTTTTGATGCCGTGCGCAATGAAGTTGACCACATCCAGCCGCGTGACACCCTGCTGGTGCAAGTAGTACACAGCATGCGAATCCTTTTCGCCGAAGATCGCGACCAACACGTTGGCACCAGTGACTTCTTTCTTGCCGCTGCCAGTGGACTGGACATGCATGATCGCGCGCTGGATCACGCGCTGGAAACCCAGCGTCGGCTGCGTATCGACCTCGTCGGTGCCGCCCACGGTAGGCGTGTTTTCCTTGATGAACTGCGCCAGACTCTTGCGCAGATCGTCGACATTTGCCGAGCAGGCGCGCAGCACTTCCGCGGCCGAGGGATTGTCGAGCAAGGCCATCAGCAGGTGCTCGACGGTGATGAATTCGTGGCGTTGCTGACGCGCCTCCACAAATGCCATGTGCAGACTGACTTCAAGTTCTTGGGCGATCATGCGGCCTCCATAATGCATTGCAACGGGTGACCACCACGGCGTGCGGCAGCCAGCACCAACTCCACTTTCGTCGCAGCGACATCCTTTGAATAGGTGCCGCATACACCTCGACCATCATGGTGAATCTTCAACATGATCTGTGTGGAAGCTTCGAGATCGCGATTGAAATACTCCTGCAGCACCACCACGACAAACTCCATCGGCGTGTAATCGTCGTTGAGCAAAACGACTTGGTACATGCGCGGCGGTTCTGTTTTCTGAGCCTGCCGCTCCGCAACAACAGCACCGTGCCCGTCATCTGTTTGAGGCATAGCTGCAGGAGTTGCGGGAACAGATTTTTCGGTGGCCATCAACTCATTCTATCGACATCAAAGACCCAATCGTAAGACTAGGTACATGGGGGCCGCGTTGAAAATCACAAGTACAAATTACGCTCTCCATCAGCCTGCGCTCGTTGCTGAGTTGGTGTGTGGTAGGTCGTTGTCAGCCGGTCAGCAATCGAAATTCATGTCCACCGAGGGCGAATTGACACTGGCAAGGCCGGCATCGCAAAATCGAGCAATTGTTTCTAATTCACTGGAGTTGCAGCATGTTTACAGGCACGGTGAAGTGGTTCAACGACGCCAAGGGATTTGGCTTCATTGAGCCCGAAGGTGGTGGAGACGATGTGTTCGCGCACTTTTCAGCCATTCAAATGGAGGGCTTCAGAACCCTGAAGCAAGGCAGCAAGGTCAACTACGAGTTGATCCAAGGGCCGAAGGGTCAACTGGCGCAGTCGATCTTTCCAGTCGATACGGTCAGTGATGGCGTCGAAGATTTGTCGGCCCAGGCTCAGCCACTAACGACCTGAACGGTCGATTGCACGGCAGAGCGTCCCGGTCTTCCGTCGCACCCGAACCCGCCACCAGGCCGGTTTTTTACGCCCTGCAAAGACAACACCGGCTGCGGGCAGCGGCGCAAGCCGCCGCCGCGTCAGGCCTTGAAAATCACGGCTGTCGGGTTTGCGCGTCGTGCTTCAGGCGATAGATGCGTCGGCTGGCGACGTCCTGGCGCTTTTCGAGCGAGGCTGCTTCCCTCGGCGTGAACTTGCCATCGGCCTCGGCACAGGTTCCCGCCTTCGCAGCCGGTTGAAGGCAGACTGGACAGGCAGCTCGCGTGCAACCAACACCCGCGGACTGCAACATGACGCGAGGCCCCTGATGAGACTGGCTGCGCGAGCACCTCGAAGGAGCCTCGCCGAGGCGTTGGGCGATCAGATGCTCGCGCAGTGGCGTGAACTGCACACAGACTTCGCACGCGCGACGTTTTCCGTCGGCCGCTCGGGTGTGCTGACACTGCTCGGTGGGCACATGGCGCGGCGCTGGCGCTGGGTCGGTGCACGACCGGGCTGCCGATCGGCGCGGTCATCGTCAGTGTCATGTGGGTGCAGCGTCCCGACCCGGCCCCCGATGAATTGATGCAGGCCGACGTGCTGTCGCAGATGGCGATCGGCGAGTTGTGAACCTGCGAGAAGCGGGCTCAGATTGCCGGTGACCGGTGGCTCAAGCTTCGGTGATCATCGGTGACAGTGGCAACGCCGACACGCCGTCGCCACCGCGGGCGACCGCATTGAACAACGCTTCGACCTGACCGATCACCGTGTCCCAGCCCAGCCGCTCTGCGGTCCGCCGCGCGGCCACACCCATGCGCCGCGCGTGCTGCGGATCGGCCACCAGCCGTTCGGCCAGGCTGATGAAGTCAGGGGCCGCGCCGTAGGTGGCCAGCAAGCCGTTGTCGCCAGGCTCGATCAACTGCGCTGCGGCGGCGTACTCGTAGGCCAGCACGGGCAAGCCGCTGGCCATGGCTTCGGGTGTCACGTTGCCGAACGTTTCGGTCAGGCTGGGGAACAAGAACGCGTCAGCCGAGGCGTAATGCACCGGCAGGTCTTCACCGGTGCGCGAACCAGCCAGGATCGCGTCCGGACACGCCGCCTGCAAGGCCTGTCGTGCCGGACCATCGCCCACGATCACGAGCTTCGTGCGCAGTTGGATGCGGCACATCGCCTGGTAGGCCGACACGAGATCGTTCAGGTTCTTCTCGGGCGCCAGCCGGCCGACGCAAATCACCACCATGTCGTCGTCGCTCGCGCCCCATTGGCGACGCAGCTCGGCGCTGCGCTTGGCCGGATGGAAACGCACCGTGTCGACACCGCGCGCGACCACACTCAAATCGCGAAAGCCTTGTTTGGCCAGCTCGCGCCGCAGTGACTCGGTGGGCACCATCGTGCAGGCGGTGCGGTTGTGGAAATGCCGCAGGTAGGCCAGCACCGGCCACTTCAGAAGGCTGATGCCGTAGTGCTGCGCATAGGCGTGGAAGTTGGTGCGAAAGTCCGACGACACCGGCACACCCAGGCGCCGTGCGGCCCGCAGCGCCGACCAGCCGAGCGGCCCCTCGGTCGCGATGTGCATCAGGTCGGGCCGATTTGCGCGCCACAGATCGAGCAGCGCGCCGGTTTGCGGCAGCCCCATCTTCAGGTCGGGGTAGCGCGGGATCGGCAGGCCGCGCAGCAGCACCTCGTCGTAGACGCGGTTCTGCACGGGCGTGTCGGCGGTGCTCTGCCGCAACCGCACCATTTGCACACGGTGCCCGCGGGCGCGCATGCCTTCGACGACGCGTGCAACCGTCATCGACACGCCGTTGACTTCCGGCGGATAGGTTTCGGTGACGAAGGCAATGCGCAGTGGGTGATCGGTCGGGCGGGTCTCGCGGGTGGTCATCGCCGTTGACGTCATGGGCAGCCCCGGGTGGTGGTGCCGCGATGTTGCTGACCGAATGCAACAGTTCGATGACGCTGCATGCCAGTTCGCCGTCACGAGCTTTTCACGGGAGCACGTCACATTGCTGACTCGCAGCCGTCGCCATCCAAGTGCGCACTGCAATCCGGTCCACGACACAGGAGCCCGCGTGAACGATTTCTTTCGCACCCTCGAGGTCCAACGGTGGGACGACCACCGCTACTAACACCACAGCCGCATCAACCAGTCGCTGCACCTGCTGAGCGCCGTCAGCTTTGTCTGCGCCTATGCGCTGCTGTTCGTCGATCCGGCTGCTGCCGCGTTGCTGGCGTGGCTGGTGTCGATGACGAGCCGCCAGGCGGGCCACTTCTTCTTCGAGCCGAAGACCTATGACCATGTGAACCAGGCCACCCACGATCACAAGGAAGAGATCAAGGTCGGCTACAACCTGCGCCGCAAGGTCGTACTGATGGCCGTGTGGGCCGCGTCGCCAGTGTTGTTGTGGATGGACCCGACACTGTTCGGTGCATTCGAACCCGCTACCTCATTCGTTGAGTTCATGCGCCACATCGACTGGATGTGGCTGTTCATCGGCGCGGGCGGCCTGCTGTTCCGCACGGTGCACCTGTTCTTCCTGCACGGGGTGGTGGCCGGACTGTCATGGATGACGAAGATCCTGACCGACCCATTCCACGACATCAAGCTGCACCACATGGCCCCGATGTACCTGCTGCGCGGCGAGCTGATCGACCCCATGACCAGCCATCGGCACGCTTGATCGCTTGCGAGTCTGCGGCGGCGGACAGCCGCAGAAGCGCCTCTTCGATGCCGAGGAGCGCAGCGGCCCGAGGTCGCTGCGCGCAGCGCAGTCGGGTGCGCATGTTTGAGCCCGAAGGGCGAGTTTGCACACCCGACTCGGGCCGAGAGCACCGCAGGGAAGTCGGCCCAGCGGGCCGACCAGCGAAGCGAAGCGCCTGCGGCTGTCCGCCGTCGGACTTGCCCGCTCCAAACGTCGACCGAAACGTCAGAACTTCGTCGCCAGCATCTCTTTCAAGATGCCGCGCTTGATCACCTTGTTGGTCAGGCCGGCAGGTGCCCACCACCAGCCGTCGGTCTGCATGGCCTGGCAGGCCGACACGAAGCGTTGCAGCACAGCATCGAAATCGGCTTCGCTGTAGTTCAGGCTGAAGATAAAGCGGCCGGTGCCGACCCAGCTCAGCGCCAGGCCGGCTTCGCGAAGGTAGTACTGCAGCATTTAGTTGTAGCGAGATGGCGCGGTGTAGTACACGCTCCAGATCGACGACAGGTTTGCCACTCGCACCGGCAAACCCAGCTCGGTAAGGCGCTGGTTCATGCGGGCGGCGCGGCGGTTCCAGGTGGCGTCGAGGTCGGTGTAGATCGCCTGCACCTGGGGCGTTTGAATCTTTTCCAGAAACACCTGCATCGCGCCCATCACGTAAGGGTGCGAGTCGAAGGTGCCGCGGGCGAAGCAAACATCGGCGGGCTTGTCGTCGCGAAAGCGCTTCATCAGGTTTTTGCGGCCACACACCACACCGACCGGGAAACCACCGCCGAGCGTCCTGCCGTAGGTGACCATATCTGCTTTCACACCGAAGTAGTCCTGCGCGCCGCCGGCTGCCAAGCGGAAGCCGACGAACACCTCGTCGAAGATCAGCACGATGCCGCGCGCGGTGCAGACCTCGCGCAATTGCTGCAACCAAGTGGTGTACGCCGCGCGATCAAAGTGCGCGCTGCGGCCGCTGTCGAGCAACGAGGAATCGCCCGGCGCGCCCTTGTTCGGGTACAGCGCCTGCAGCGGATTGACCAGCACGCAGGCGATGTCTTTGCGGCTGCGCAAAACCTTCAGCGAGCGCTCGGCCATGTCGGTCAGCGTGTAGGTGCGGTTCGGTGGCGACGGGTTGCCGATGCCGGGCTGCACGTCTTCCCACCAGCCGTGATGAGCGCCGCAAAAGCGCACCAGGTGCGAACGGCCGGTGTGGTAGCGCGCGAGCCGCACCGCCTGCATCACCGCCTCGGTGCCCGACATGTGGAACGACACCTCATCCAGCCCGGAGATCTCGCGCAAACGTGCCACGTTGGTCGCGACACATGGGTGGTAGGCGCCGAGCACCGGCCCCAGATCTTGCACGCGGGCGCTGCCCTCGGCCATGCACTGCTTGTAGAAATCGACACCGAACACATTGACGCCATAGGAGCCGGTCAGGTCCTAATACACATTGCCATCGAGATCGGTGACGGTCACGCCCGCGGCCGACTGCACGAAGCTGCCGGTCCGCACATGCTCGCGCAGCAAACCGGCGTACTGGTACGGCACGCGGTAGGCGCTGGTGAACTGCATGTCGGAGACGCCGACGGCCGTCTCAGCGGTCAGCGCGATCGACTTCGGCGCGCGCTCGCGCAGTGTCTGCCCGAGGCGCTGCAAGGCCGCACGACGCCGCTCGGCGATCCCGGCCGGTGCGTCGTCGGAGCTGAAGAAATGGTTGTCGCCGTAGGCATAGAACGGCACCTATTTCGCCACCCGCGTGGCCATCCGCGAATGGCCGGCCAGCGAGCGGTGCTTGGCACGCGACAACTCAAGCCGACGCTTCGCTGCCGGCAGCCACGGCGTCAGCAGCACGGCGGCCAACGCATACATCCACTGGGTGTGGTCCATGGTCACTCAGAAGTTGCAACCCGCTAGAGACAACCCAGCCGCGTGACATGCCCATGAAAACCACCGCACTCAAACCGATCCGCCTGCGTGACCGTCTGTTCCAGCAGGAAGACCTGAACTTTCTGCTGACCAACCGCGTGCCGCGCATCGCACTCACGCACTTCATCGGCTGGTTCAGCAAGATCGAAGTTCCGTGGGTCACGCGCGCATCGATCGCG
>JANPNF010000416.1:0-1569 GCA_031427315.1 Burkholderiales bacterium
GTCGCTTCGCCACCGCGGCCGCCAGGGCCTTGTCGCCGACCACGCACACGCTGTCGCCATGACGCAGGATGTCCATCATCAGCTCCGTTGCATCGACATACGGCACCTTCAGCTCGTAGCACCCGTCACCGTCGGCCTGACCCAGCCAGCGCGCGGTCTGCTGCGGGTGCCATTCCTCGTTGGCCACCCACTGTGCCGCGTCGGGCTCGAACACCAGCGTCGCCCACTTCACTTTCGCACCGGCACCACCATAGATGCCATAGCCCGCATCGAGCTCGGCCTCCAGGTCTTTCAGCGCGACCGGCCTGGCGCGGGTGTCGAGTGCCCTCGCCTGCTGAACGGCATCGAGCGCAAAGCGGCGCAGCCCGTCGCTGGCATGGCACCAGGCATCGAGGTACCAGGTGTTGCGGTAGTTGACCAGCCGCTGCGGCGACACCTCCCGCTCGCTGATCGTACGATCGCTGCGCTTGAAGTAACGCAGCCAGACCCGCTTGCGCTGCACGAGCGCGCTGCCCAGCAGCTCGAAATGCTGGCCAGGCACGCGGCGGCGTGCGGTGCCGATCAGCTTGACGCGGCGCACCAGCTCGCGGGCCTCGGTCTCGTCGGCGCCCAGCAGCCCCTGCAGCCTGTCCATCATCGGCTGCAGGTGGCGCGCCAGCACGCCGTCGTCGTCGAGCCCGGCCATCAGCTGGTGCATCGTCAGCAGCGCATGCAGCTCACGCTCACTGAACCACATGCCGGGCAACTCGTGGGCAATGTCTTTTACGGTGCTGGCGTTGCCTGCGGTGGACGTCTCGAAGCGGTAGCCTTTGTCGGCGCGGTCGTAGGCGATGGGCGCACCCATGCGGTCGCGCAGGTACTGCAGGTCGCGCTTCAGCGTGGCGGGCGAGATCGACAGCTCGGCCTGCAGTGCGTCGAAGCTGACGCAGCCGCGGCTGCGCAGCAGCAATTCGATCTTGTAGAAGCGTTCGGTTCGGTCCATGGGCGGCTCCGCAGCAGCGATCAATTAGCACAGCGATGGCTCAGCAGATGAGCCTCGACAGACAAGCACATCCAACAAATTATTGCGCACCCGGCATCAGTGGCTCATCTGATGAGCCATCTGGCGAACACACTGACCCCATCGCGGCATCTCGCTGCGTCACCAGGAGTCCGCCATGAACCCCGACCTGAGCACCCGCGATCTGTTTTCCGTTGACCTGACTGCCATCCTGCACCCCTGCGCCAGTCGGTCTGCGCCAACCCCCTTGCTGACGAACCACGAACACATCGGTTTCGAGCTCGGCTGGGATCACGCGCACCACGGCATCAAGCCACCCGCGCCGTATGCGCAGGAGCCCTCACTGGTGCGCAACGGCTGGCTGGCCGGCACGGCCACCTTCGGCAGGCGCACGTTGACACCAACGGTCGCGGTGCGCCAGTGGCTGCAACTGCGGCTGCATGCCTGGCTGCGCGGGCGCAATGTCGAACTGTTCCAGGTGACCCCTCATCACTTGCGCCAGTTGATCGCCAGCCACTGCCCGATCACCCGCGAGGCGCTCGCCCGTACTGCCGACAGCATCGGTCACG
>JANPNF010000417.1:0-7166 GCA_031427315.1 Burkholderiales bacterium
CTTGTCGAAAAAGTCCAGCACGATCTCGGCCAGCGGCATCTCGTAGGTCAGCATCACTTGGCGGCCGTGGTACGCCATGTTCATCTGCTGACCGCGTTTGAGGTTGGCCAGCGTCATCACCGGGCCCACGTAGTCTTGCGGCATGTAGAGATGCACCGTGACGATGGGCTCGCGGATCTCGGCGATGCGGCCGAGATCCGGCATCTTCGACGGGTTATCGACCTGGATCACCGACTTGTCGCCGAGCTCGACCTGATACACAACGCTCGGCGCGGTGGTGATCAGGTCCTGGTCGAACTCGCGCTCCAGGCGTTCCTGCACGATCTCCATGTGCAGCAGGCCGAGGAAGCCGCAACGGAAACCGAAACCGAGTGCCTGGCTGACTTCGGGCTCGTAGCGCAGCGAGCTGTCGTTGAGCTTCAACTTTTCCAGCGCATCGCGCAGCTGGTCGTATTCACTGGCTTCCGTTGGGTACAGCCCGGCGAAGACCTGCGGCTGGATTTCCTTGAAGCCGGGCAGCGCCTCGGCGGCCGGGCCGAGGTTGTTCGGCAGCTTTTTTTCCAGCGTGATGGTGTCGCCGACCTTCGCCGCCTGCAACTCCTTGATGCCCGCAATGATGAAACCGACCTCACCGGCATTCAGCCGGTCGCGCGGTACCGACTTGGGTGTGAACACGCCCAGATTGTCCGCGCCGTAGACCGCGTCGCTCGCCATCATGCGGATGCGCTCGCCCTTGATCAGCGTGCCGTCGATCACCCGCACCAGCATCACGACGCCGACGTAGTTGTCGAACCACGAATCGACGATCAGCGCGCGCAGCGGCGCTTGGGGATTGCCGCGCGGCGCGGGCATGCGGGTGATGACCGCCTCCAGGATCTCCTCGATGCCCTCACCCGTCTTCGCGCTGCACGGGATCGCGTGGTCGGCGTCGATGCCGATCACGTCTTCGATTTCTGACTTTGCGTTCTCCGGGTCGGCGTTCGGCAAATCCATCTTGTTCAAGACCGGGATCACCTCGACGCCGAGATCGAGCGCGGTGTAGCAGTTGGCCACCGTCTGCGCTTCGACACCCTGGCTCGCGTCGACCACCAGCAACGCGCCTTCGCAGGCTGACAGCGAGCGACTCACTTCGTACGAAAAGTCGACGTGCCCCGGCGTGTCGATCAGGTTCAGGTGGTAAGTGCGGCCGTCGCGCGCTTTGTACTCGAGCGCCGCCGTCTGCGCCTTGATCGTGATGCCGCGCTCGCGCTCGATGTCCATCGAGTCGAGCACCTGCGCTTCCATCTCGCGATCGCTCAAACCACCGCAGCGTTGAATCAAGCGATCGGCAAGCGTGGATTTGCCATGGTCGATGTGGGCAATGATCGAAAAATTTCGGATGTGATTCATGCTTGCTGCGATGCGATTGAAGTACGCCTCAACTCGAAGTCACAACGACGAAGTCGTTGCGGGGGAGGCTCATATCGCGAAGCGATGTGAAGACCCGAAGGGTCGGCCAGAGACAAAAAAAAGGCACGTCGAACGATTGACGCGCCTTCCAACAAAATGTTTGGCAACTGCTTGTTGGTGACGCATTGTAGCCAAAAGCATGTCTGCAGAACCGCGCCAATGCTGGTTCAGCGACCGTTGCGCATCGCCAACATAAAATCTGTGCACACCTTATACACAGGCTTGTAAAGCGATTCACATGCCGCGGAGCATTCCGCAGCGGCCTGCTTTCCGAGCCTACGCTCGGGCCGCCGTGATCAGGCTATCAGCGCGGCGCAGACGGCTTGCGGTCGCGGGTAGATTAAAGAATGTAAGCGCCCACAAACAAAAAGGCTGGTCCGAATCAGCGTGCAGGGCGGATCACGATGTAGTTGACCCATTCGCCGCGCTTGACGAGCAATGTCACCGATTTCGGCTTGTCCAGCTTGCCGATGGCCGCCTCGAATTGCTTGACACTGGTGATTTCGGTCTTGTCGAGCGACAAGATGACGTCGCCCTCACGGATGCCCGCCTTGGCCGCAGCCCCTTCAATGGCTTCGACCCGAACGCCAGTCTTGACCTTGAGCTCGGTCTTCTGCGCCTCGCTCAAGTCAGACACCGCCAACCCCAGCAGGCCGATCACCGCAGGAAGCTTGGGAGCGTTGCGCTCGAGTGGTGCGCTGCGTGGGCGTTCGAGTTCGAGTTCGACGACGGTCACGCTCAAACTCTTGGCCGCACCGCGGCGGAACACCTCGAGCGTCGCCTTGGTGCCAGGCTTGGCGCTGCCAACGATGCGCGGCAGATCGCCTGCTTTGTCGATCATGCGGCCGTCGAACTTGGTGATGATGTCGCCTGCTTCGACGCCAGCCTGGTCTGCAGGACCACCGGCTTCGACACTGCGCACCATCGCGCCGCTGGGCTTGCCCAGGCCGATCGACTCCGCCACTTCTTTGGTTACCTGATCGATCTGCACACCGATGCGCCCGCGGATCACACGCCCGCTGCCGCGCAGCTGATCGGCCACACGGATCGCTTCATCGATCGGGATGGCGAACGAGATACCGATGTAACTGCCGGAGCGGCTGTAGATCTGCGAATTGATGCCGACGACCTCACCACGCATGTTGATCAGCGGGCCACCGGAATTGCCCGGGTTGATCGCCACATCGGTCTGGATGAACGGCAGAAAGTCGCCCGTGTCGCGCGCCTTGGCGCTGACGATGCCGGCAGTGACGGTGTTGTCGAGCCCGAACGGTGAACCGATGGCGATGACCCACTCGCCGACCTTCAGGCGACTGACGTCGCCGACACGAACCGCCTGCAGACCGGTCGCCTCGATCTTCACCACCGCGACATCGGTGCGCTTGTCCGCGCCGATGACGCGGGCTTTGAACTCACGCTGGTCGGTCAGCGTGACGAACACTTCCTCGGCGCCTTCGACCACGTGTGCATTGGTCATCACATACCCGTCGGCATTCAGGATGAAACCGGAACCCACGCCACGCTGTTGCGGATCGCTTTCCTGAGGGGAAGGCTGCTGGGGCGTGCGCTTCGGATTTTGCTGGCCAGGAATTGGCACACCGAAGCGCTTGAAGAACTCAAGCATGTCCTCGTCCATCTGAGGCGCGCCATTGCCGCGGGCCGCCCGATGCCGCTCGGTCGTGCGGATGTTGACGACCGATCCGCCCACGTTCTCGACCAGCACCGTGAAGTCGGGCAGGCCTTGCGACTGCGCAACCGTGTGCATGCCGCCGAGGGACAACACCATCGATGTCGCCAGCACGCCGATGGCACGGCGCCATCTCGGCAGGGTCGACGAAGGGGCGGGATGAAAACCAGCGCGGGTCCAGCGGGATGACGTCTGCATGTTCGGTACTCTTGTCAAAAAAAACGCGGTGGCCGACGGCGCGGACATCGCATCGGCCAAAAACATAAAGCCTACTTACTCCGATCCACCGCCTCATAAAAGGCACGCAGCGTCACCCGCGGCACGTCGCCGACCACGGTGATCCAGAAATCGCCCTGGCGGCTCATCAGCGTCTGCGTGGCACCGACTACGGTGATCGTTGGCCGCGGGTGACGGTCTTCGTTGTACGGCTCGATGAACAGCGACACATTGGTGATGCCATCGGAGAACACCGCCTGGATCAACTGGTTGGAAGTCGATTTTTGATCGGTCGGCGCGAGCATGTCGAGTGGCCTGCGGATGCAACTCAGCTGCCGGAAGCCGGGCACCATCTTGCGCAGTCTCCACCCTTCGGCTTCCAGCCGGGTCGGCGTCAGTTGTGGTTTGACAACGCGGTAGCCAGCCAGCTTGCGCATCGGCAGCAAGACCATGTCGGGCTGCGAGCGCACGCCGATGTCCACATCTGAAAATGCCGAGGTCTCCAGCGTTTCGCCCATGGCGTTGAGGATTTCGGCGCGCAGCAGCAAGCCGCTTTGCTTATCCATCCACAGTCGATAGCCGTAGCGGAAATCGTCGCGCGGCTTGAGCATCAGCACGTTGGCATCGTGCCCAGCCACGCGCTCGGCAGGCTGGCGATTGACATCGTAGAAATCAGCTACGCGATCGTCAGCATCCTGCAGCAAGGACGGAAACGAATTGAGCACATCGCGCTGCTCGATCAGCGTGACCTTGTCGAACGGCCACACGGTGTGCACCACACCGTTATGGCGCAGCACCTGACGGGCTTGCCCATCCAGCGGCTCGATCCGCTCGAACTGGTCGGTGCCGTCGTAGAAATGCGAGATGCGCGCACTGGTCATCGCGCCCGGCGAGCTAATGACAAAGGTGCCTTGAAAATTTCGCTGGCTCGCCGCGTTGTGGATGCGCGTCAGCCACTCCCTGACTTCCTGCGGCTCGACCGCCACGCCGGGCGCTGCAACTGCCTGCCCCACAGCGACCAGAAGCATCAACGACGCGATCAGCCCCGAGCCAACCGAGGCCGTCCGCGACCGACGCCGATCCGCGGCGTGCGAGTTCAATGAATCACCGCTCAGGGAGCGTCGACGGCTGCACGGCGCAGCAGCGCCGACGTCGGCCCAAGCACCGAAGTGCCGGCGAACTGCTTGTGAGCCAGCAGGTACCGATCCAGCCGCGGATCGCGAATGACCTGGCCATCGAAGACCAATTCCATTCCCGCGGGGTAGACGTCGGAGGTCTGAGCCACATCCGCTGTCAGGCTGACCTTCATCAGCGGGTTCGAGGCGTTGCCGGTTGGCGCTGCAGCCATCTGCGGGGCAGCCCCCGCGTTCACGGCGGGGTTCTGCACCCCGACGACGGCGCCGACCACTACCACGAAGCCGGCCGCCAGCGCCACCGGCCATGCCCAGGCGCGCGCCGACCGACTGGCGGGTACAGCGCTGTCACCACTCTGGGCTACAGCGGGAGAAAGAACCGATCTGGGAGCCAACACCACCGGTTCGGTCGTCATGCGCTTGCGGAAGTCGCGCAGAAACTGCTCGTCGCCAGCGCACGACAGCGCCAGGTCTTCGCAACGCATCACGTCACCGATCAGGCTGTAGGCGTGCCAGGTGTCGCGGCTGTGCGCGTCGGCGCGCCATTCCAAACAGATGCGCTCGATAACGCCGCCCTGCAATTCCCCGTCGAGCAAGGCCGACAGATCCTCGCCTCTCGCGCGTTCCAGCTCCGACCCATGCCCCGAATGATCTGCCATGACAAGCTCCCGTTTCACCCAACACACACTGCCCAACGCCCTGACCTCCGTCACGGCCTACCCCTGATCACCAGCGCTCGCCGACCTGAGTGTCCAACAAAGGTCGCAAACGCAGGGCGATCGACTCCCGCGCACGGAAAATCCGCGATCGCACGGTGCCGATCGGGCAATTCATCAATTCTGCAATTTCTTCATAGCTCAATCCTTCGATCTCGCGCAGCGTGATCGCCTGCCGCAGATCTTCGGACAACGCATCGATGGCAGCATTAACCGTCATCGCCACTTCCTTGCTGGCCAACAGCGATTCCGGCGTTTCGCCGTCGGTTAGTTCGTTCTCGGTGCGGGAAGTTTCATCGTCGTCGTCGTGCGACGCGCGCGAGGATTCCGTCACCAGCAAATCGCGCTTGAGTTCGCCCAGCGCTTTCTTGGCGGTATTGACCGCAATCCGGTACAGCCAGGTGTAGAACGCGCTCTCGCCGCGGAACTGCGGTATGGCCCGGTAGGCGCGGATGAAGGTTTCCTGGGCAATGTCAGGCACCAGATCGACATCGCGGACCATGCGTCCGATCAGCCGCTCGATGCGGCGCTGGTACTTGACCACCAGCATTTCGAAGGCCTTGACGTCGCCCTGCTTGACCCTCTCGATCAGCGGCGCATCAGCGTCGGGGGCATTCACGCGATCAACCATGCCCTGCCTGCCGATCAAGGGTGGAGGGCACGGCCGTGGCCGCCCCCTGGGCATGCACTGCACAACGCAAGGCGTGCCAGTGCGATTCGAGGCCCCGCCGCTGCACCGGAATCCAGCCGTTTCGCAGCGCCCTCGGTGGCGCTGCGCCGCGCAACCTCAGCAGCATCCAGCCACCGAGGTCCCACACAACCCGCAGCTCGGAAATCTCAACAAGACTTTCCTCACGGCTGAGGTCGGTGAGATGCCAGCGCTGGGTATCCCAGCGCAACACGATCGGCTGGCAGCGCCGTAGATCGAACGCGCCGAGCACGCCCGTCAGCACGGATGCGATCAGCAACAAGGCGCTCCAGCCGGGCAACTCGTCATGCTGGGTGAGGAGCCACGCCACCGCGACCGTCGCCGTCGTCGTACAGATCAAGCCGAGCGCCGCGTTCCAGACGCCAAAGCGCTGGATCGTCACCTGGACCGCGGACGCCGCTTGCATGACGCCGCCACAGCCCCTCAGACACGCTTGAAAACAAGCGTTCCGTTGGTTCCGCCAAACCCGAAGTTGTTCTTGACCGCCAGCTCGATCTTCATCTCGCGCGCGGTGTTGGCGCAGTAATCGAGATCGCAGTCCGGGTCCTGGTTGAAGATGTTGATGGTCGGTGGTGCCACCTGGTCACGAACGGCCAGCACGGTGAACAGCGACTCGATGCCGCCCGCCCCGCCGAGCAGGTGCCCCGTCATCGACTTGGTGGAGCTGACCGCCAGTTTGTGCGCGTGGTCGCCGAAAGCCAGCTTGATCGCATTGGTTTCGTTCACGTCGCCGAGCGGCGTCGACGTGCCGTGGGCGTTCAGGTACTGCACCTGATCGGCCGACACGCCGGCGTTGCGCAAGGCAGCGCGCATCGAGCGCTTTGGGCCATCGACGCTGGGCGCCGTCATGTGATGCGCGTCGGCGCCCATGCCGTAGCCGACCAGCTCGGCGTAGATCTTCGCGCCGCGACGCTTCGCATGCTCGTACTCTTCGAGCACCATCGCACCGGCGCCTTCGCCGAGTACGAAGCCGTCGCGGTCCTTGTCCCACGGGCGCGACGCGGTGGCGGGATCGTCGTTGCGGGTGGACAGCGCCCGCGCGGCCGCGAAGCCGCCGACACCCAGCGGCGACACCGTGGCTTCGGCACCGCCGGCCACCATCACGTCGGCGTCGCCCCACTGGATCAGCCGGGCGGCGTCGCCGATGGCATGCACGCCGGTGGCGCAGGCGGTGACCACGGCGTGGTTCGGACCCTTGAAGCCGTAGTTGATCGACAGATGGCCCGAGGCAAGGTTGATCAGGGCCGAGGGGATGA
>JANPNF010000418.1:0-2464 GCA_031427315.1 Burkholderiales bacterium
GGAGACCGAGGTCTTCGAGCCGCAGCCGGCGCCGGGTGCCGAGCTGCTGGTGCTGGCGGGCGACGTCGACAGCACCTGGCGCGAGCTCGATCGCTTCGGCGATTGGCCGACTCCGGTCATCTTCGTGGCCGGCAACCACGAATTTGACCAGCGCGAGCTCGACGACGCGCAACCCGCGCTGCGTGCACGCTGTGAATCGCTCGGCATCACGCTGCTCGAAAAGCAGAGCTGCCTCCGCAGCGATGCGCAGGGCCGGCGCATCCGCTTCGTCGGCACCACCCGCTGGAGTGATTTCGATCTGTTCGGTGCCGCCCAGCAAGCGCGGGCGATGCGTGCGGCCACCTACTTCGTCGACGTGATGCGCTCGACCCGGCACGGCGCGCCGTTCGATGCCGCCGCCGTGCGCATCGAGGCCTTGGCCTGTCGCGACTGGCTGGCCGCGGAACTATTGCGCGCGCCGGTGTCGCCCGACGCGGCCTGGGATGCGACGGTCGTCATCACTCACTACGCGCCGAGTGCGCTCAGCACCGACCCGCGCTACGGCAAGCAGCCCGGCACCGCGAGCTTCTGCAATGCCGACGATGAGTTGCTTTCGCATGCCGATCTGTGGATCCACGGCCACCTGCACTGCCGGCACGACTACCGGGTGGCACACCCGAGCGGGCCGGGCGGCAAGAGCGAGACGCGCGTGGTCTGCAACGCCCGCGGCCACAGCCGCAAGGGCGAGGCCGATCACTACAACGGGCTGCTCACCGTCGACGTGTGACAGGCTGACTCAGTCCTCCTGAACGAGTCAAGCGACGACCTCGAGGCCGCGCTTTCGCACCAGATGCAGCAGCTTGAGCGCTGCGCCGGTTGGCTTTTTCTGGCCGATTTCCCATTTCTGCACTGTCGAGAGGCTGGTGTTCAGCAGACGGGCGAAGACGGCCTGGCTGACCCGCGTGGTTTCGCGGATGTGCTTGATCTGCTCGGGCTGCAGCGGTTCGACCGGCGGCAGGCAGAGTTGGTCGAATTCGCGCAGCGTGATCTGATCCATCACGCCAGCCTTGCGCAGCCCCTTGGCCGTTTCATGAACCGCGTTAAGGAGCGGTGATTTAGTCGTTCGCATCGCAATCCACCTCCATCAATTCACCGGCACTCTGTGCCTTGACCACGGCCTGCGCCGTCAGTGAGAGCAGGTGCGCCGCCAGCTTTTTCAACGCCTCGATTTCGTCCTTGTCGACGTTGCTGCGTTCGTTCTTCGGGGAGCCGAACACAAACATCCAGCGGGTGCCTTTGTTGGTGGCGACCAGCGTTCGATAGCCACCGCTCTTGCCTTGCCCGGGCCGTCCAATGCGCTTCTTGACCAACCTGCCCACCGCCGAGGTCGGCATCGATCAACCCTTCGGACATTTCATTGACCGCCGCACACAGACTGGCCGTGCTCAGCCCTTCTTTGCTTGCCCAGCGGTCGAACCAGCGGGTTTTGTAAACCGCAATGCTCCCCCTCCACGAAAAAACCATAGCACTTAGTGCTATATAACGAACACCACAATTCCAGGCCACGGCGGCTAAGCGGTCAAATCACGCGCCGCTCAGGCCGTCGAAACAGGTCGACAGCAGCAGCTCGATGATGCGTTCATCGCTGTGCTGGCCCGACAGCTTCAGCAGGCCCAGCACCGGGTCGCAGGCGCGCGCGAACAGCGTGTACAGCACCACTTCCGGCGGCAGCTCACGGTTCAGGTGGCCCGCGCTTTGCGCTGCCACGATCCACGCGCCCAGTTTGTCGCTGACGTCCATCAGCCGCTTCAGGTAACCCGCATCGTTGGAGAGTGCTGCGCGCAGCGACGAGTTCTGCGCCGGCAGTGAGGGCATCTCACCGGCCAGCTGCACCTGCATCGACCAGCGCGCCACCGCCCGCAGGTGGTCGATCGCGCGGGCCGTCGGGTGCGAATCGAGTGTCGCGATGAAGGCCTGCGCGCGGTCGAGCAGCCGCACCATCGCCGCGGCGGCCAGCGCCTCTTTCGACGCGAAGTGCTTGTACAGGCTGGCCTTGGCAATGCCGACATCGGCGGCGACCTCGTCGACGGTCATCACGTCGTAGCCCTTTTCGGCCAGCAGGCGGTTCACCGAGGCAACGATCGCGTCTTCGCGCGCGCGCAGCATCTGCTCTTTGAACGAGGTGCGGGTCATTCACAAAGTGTAGGGGTCTGTCTTCGAGAGTCGCTTCTCCTCAATCGAAGGACGGCAACGCCCCCGCAGCCTGATCCGGTCGGCGCGGGTTCTACGATCAGCTGGGTCCGATCAATGCATTCCCATGTACCTGCCCTCCCACTTTGAAGAGTCCCGCACCGAGGTGTTGCATCAGCTGATGCGCAGCCGCCCGCTGGGTTTGCTGGTTACGCAGGCCCGGGCACAAGCCGACGGCGAGCCAGCGCCCATCGAGGCGAATGCGCTGCCGTTTCACCTCGACGTGGACCGTGGC
>JANPNF010000419.1:0-3389 GCA_031427315.1 Burkholderiales bacterium
GCTTTCAACAGGGCGGCGACGCCACCACAGCCCACAGTGTCGCAGGCGAGATTTGCTGCTGCACATCTTGGGCGCGAACCCAGACAGGCACCCCACCATGGCGCAAGCGTGATGCCCGCCGACGCCGTCAGCGGCAGGCCACTGCCGATCGCGTGGGCCAGCGTGGCACCCGGCGCACCACAGGGGCATCACTGACATCGGACAGGTGTGCTTTCTATACTTAACCGATGAGCTACATCGCCGATCTCCGCAAGAGCTATGAACGCGCCGAACTCGACGAGAGCGCGTCGCACGCCGACCCGCTGGCGCAGTTCGAGCTGTGGTTGCAGCAGGCCTTGAGCGGCGAACTGCCCGAGCCGAATGCGATGACACTCGCCACCGTCGGCGCCGACGGGCGGCCTTCCACGCGTGTGGTGCTGATCAAGGGCTGCGATGCGCGCGGCATCGTCTGGTACACCAACTACGACAGCCGCAAGGGCCGCGAACTGGCGATGCACCCGCAGGCGGCCTTGCAGTTCCACTGGGTCGAGCTGGAGCGGGTCGTGCGCATCGAAGGCCGGGTCGAGAAGGTCGATGCGGCCGAGTCGGATGCCTACTTCGCGTCGCGGCCACTCGACTCGCGCATCGGCGCCTGGGCCTCGCCGCAAAGCGAGGTGATCCCGTCGCGCAGCGTGCTGGTCGCCAATGCCGCGACCTACGGCGCGCAGTACCTGCTGAACCCGCCGCGCCCGCCGCACTGGGGCGGCTACCGCCTGGTGCCCGACCGCTGGGAGTTCTGGCAAGGCCGCCGGTCGCGGCTGCACGACCGGCTGCGGTATCGGTTGGAAGAAGGGCTGGACGGGCCACGGTGGATCAGGGAGCGGCTGGCCCCCTGATCCGGCGGTTCCCGATATGACTTTCGGCGTCAGAACGTGACGCGCATCCCGACCTGCAGCGCCCGTCCCGGCAATGGAGACAGCCCCCGTATCGTCTCGACCGTCGTCGCGCTGAAAGCCCTTTCGTCACCCAGGTTGGTCAGTTTGACAAACCAGATCGCATCGGCCTTGTCGAGGCTGAAACGCTGCGAAAGCGACAGGTTAACGATCGTATAGCTGTCGGTCGATGTGTCGGTGTCGGGCACGCGGCTCTGCCGCCCGGCGTGATCGACTTCGAAGCGCGCTGCCCACGGGCCACGCGAGGCGTCCAGGCCCACATTGAGACGCCACGGCGCGATGCGCGGCAACGGGTCACCGGTACTGCGGTTGGTGGCGCGGGTGGCATCGAATTTCGTCGTGCCGTCCAGCGTCCAAGGCAGATCGAGCAGGCGTTTGCGGCCTTCGAGCTCAATGCCGTAGAGCCGTGCCTTGACCGCGCTGAAGCGGTAGAACGGCACACTGTCTGGCGTGCCGTCGGGCACCACCGCACCCGATTCATCGACTTGCTGGCCCGAAGCATCGAGCGAGATGAATCGCGAAAAACGCGAATAGAACGCGCCCAGGCGCAACTGGTCAGTCTCGGTTTTCCATTGCAGCGCGAGGTCGATGTTGTTACCGCGCTCCTTCTTCAAGCGCGTGTTGCCTTGCTCGTAGGAACCCGTCGCCGCGTGCACGCCGTTGGCATACAGCTCGTAGTAGGTCGGCGCGCGTTCGGTTGCACTCAAGGTGCTGCTGAGCGACCAGTTCGGCGTCAATGGCGTGACGTTGGCCAGCGAGAAGCTGTGCAGCGAGAAGTTGCGTTCGACCGCCGTGCCGAAGCGGGCCGCGCCCGGGCCATCATCGCCTTTGGAATCGATCTCGGCGTATTCAAAACGTCCACCTGCCGACAAGGTGCCGCCCTGCCAGGTCAGCTCTTCGAGGGCGAACAGCCCCGTCTTGCGGGTGTGGGTCTTCGGCACGAAAGCTTCCTCGCCGAGCGCCGAGAAATTGAAATCCTCGTGCTGCACACCGACCACGCCACGCAGGGGGCCGAACGGAGCGTGCTCAGCCTCCAGGCGCAGGTCGTAGCCTTCGCTGCTGAATACCCTGCCGACGGCACCCGTGCCTTCGATTTCCTTGTGCTGGTAATCGGTATGGTTGGCGTTCAGTCGCACCGCTCGCAGCGGGCCGTCCATGCCCTTGACCTCGCTGGCAAAGCCGACGTGGTCGCGCTTCATCTTGATGGTCACATCGGGCTCGGCGGTGACGCCGTAGTCGCTGTCATAGGTATCGACCGACAAGCCGACGCGGCCCTGCAGGCGCTCGGCCCCACCGCCGAAGAACAGCGATCCACCGACTGCGCCACCGCTGGTTTGGGCGGCCGAATTGCGCACGCGACCGCTGCGCGCGAGCGCAGCACCGTCCTCACGCGGCGTGTAGCGCGGCGTGCGCTGGTCGGAGGTGTCGCGGCCGAACACGTCGGCATGCAGGGCGAATCGGTCGGTGCCCGTCTCGATCAGCGCCGCGCCGCCACGCTCGTGGCTGGCCCCACCCAGCCGGACTTCGGCCGCACCGGAAAAGCCCGACATCGGCACACGCGGAATGCGGTTGTCCAGCGTGTTGACGACACCGCCCACCGCACTGCCGCCGTAGAACAGCGCGCCCGGGCCGCGCAGCACCTCGATGCGGTCGACGATCAGCGGATCAAGGGGCACCGCGTGGTCGAAGCTGAGTGCAGACGCATCGATCGACGCGCCCGCATTGCTGAGGATGCGCACGCGGTCGCCATCGAGCCCGCGAATCACCGGCCGGTTGGCGTTGGGCCCGAAGTAGGTCGACGAGACGCCGGGCAGGCTGTTCAGTGTGTCGCCCAAGGTGCTGCCGCGGCGCAGCACCAGGCCGTCGCCAGACAGCACCGACACCGGCGCCGCGATCTGCGGGCTGCCCAGCGGGTTGCCGGTGATCACGACGGTGTCGAGCGTGCGCGTCGGCGGCGAGGTGGTCGCGGCAGCGGGTGCGGGTGCGGTTGCACTGGGCAGGCTCTGTGCCTGAGCGAGCCTGGGCATGCCGGCTGCGAAAGCCAGGCTGAGGGACAGCGCCAGAACGCTGTGCGGAGGATGAAATTGTGGATGCATGATGATTGAAGTCAGAAGGTGCGTTCACCGGCGCGCGGCCTCAAACCCGGCGCGTCGATGACGCTGAAGACGACGTGACGCCGCCATCCAGCGCGGACAGCGGCGAGCGTGAGTGACTCAAAAGCGCGTGTGAGCCCGGCCTGCAGCCGGGTCGGCGACGCTCAGCCGAGGGCGGGTGGCGGTGCGCGGGCGAGGAAGCCCGTGACTTGCGTCGCGTGGTGCCACGCGGCGTGGACGGCGTCGGGCTGAACCGGCGCCGCGAAGGCCAGCGCGAGCGTCGGCAGGTCGTGCAGCAGGTCGGCGTGCGTCAGCTGGTCGAACAACGTGCAACCGGCGCTGCCGTCGTCGTGCCCGGCGAACA
>JANPNF010000420.1:0-1637 GCA_031427315.1 Burkholderiales bacterium
AGGTGCAGCATCAGGCTGCCGCCGGCGTCGCGACCGACGACCTTCAGCGCAACCTGGCCGAGATGATAAGCAGGCCATACCGGCGCCAGCTTGGCGAAGATGCTGGGCAACATCTGCAACGGCAGCCACAGCCCCGACAGGAACGACATCGGCAGATACAGCAGGTTGACCACCGCCGGCGCCGCCGAGCCGCCGACCAGCGTGCCGATGTACAGGCCGATCGCGCAGAACGGCAGCACGCCGAGCACGTTGATCACCAGCAGCAACGCCCACTGCGACGGTTGCAGCCAGACCCCGGCCAGCGACACCGCGAGCAGCGCGAGGATCAGCGAGATGATCGCGGCGAACACCATCGCCATCGCCATCTTCGCCAACAGGTAGGCGCCCGGCGGCATCGGCAGCGCGCGCTTGAGCGTGAGGAAACCGCGCTCGCGCTCGATCGCGACCGTGACCCCGAAGCCGAACAGCGCCGCGCCCATGATCCCGAACACGCCATAGGTCGCGAGCAGGTAGCGCGCCGCCTCGCCGCCGCCCTTGCCGCCGAGCAGCACCCCGAACAGCACGTAGAACAGCGGCGGGAACAGCAACGTCGGCAGCACGAACGACGGCGTGCGCAGCAGGCGCAGCAGCTCGTGCTTGGCCTCGAGCCAGTAACAGCGCAGCGGCGAGAACGACGGCACGGCGGGTATCAGCTGGACGGTGGCATTCATCACGCGGCCTCCTGTTGCAGGGGTTCGTCGGACGCCTCGGCGGGCGCGTCCTGGGTGAGTTCGAGGAACGCCTCGGCCAGGCCGGCGCGCTGGATCTCCAGCTCGTGCAGCCCGGGGTCGAGGTCGAGCAGACGCCGCACCACCGCTTCGGCGGCGTCGGCGACGACGATGTCCAGACGCCCGCCATCGCGCCGCGCGCTGCGCACCTGCGGCCAGCCGGCGACGGTCGCGGCGTCGAGCGTCGACACGCAACCGATGCGCCGCTGCGATACATGCGCGCGGACCTCGGCCATCGGACCGGCGGCCACCACGCGGCCGCGGTGCAGCACCACGACGCGGTCGGCGAGCGCCTCGGCTTCCTCGAGATAATGCGTGGTCAGCAGCACCGAGCTGCCCTGCCCGACCAGCTCGCGGATCGCGCGCCACAGGCCTTGGCGCGCCTCGATGTCGAGGCCGGTGGTGGGCTCATCGAGGAACAGCAACTGCGGCCGCCCGCACACCGCGAGCGCGAACTGCACGCGCCGCTGCTGGCCGCCCGACAGGCGGCCGTAGCGGCGATCGAGCAGGCCGTCGAGCCCGGCCAGCGCGACGCAATCGGCAACGCTGCGCGGATCCGGGTAATAGCTGAGCGTGAGTTCGAGCAGTTCGCCGACCAGGCTCGCGTCGGGGATGCCGGCCGACTGCAGCATCACGCCGATCCGGCGACGCGCCGCGAGCGACTGCGGCGGCTGCCCGAACAGCGTGGCGGTGCCGCTGTCGGCCGCGAGCAGGCCGAGCAGCAGCCCGATCGCGGTGGTCTTGCCGGCGCCGTTGGCGCCGAGCAGCGCGAGCACCTCGCCCGGCCGCAGGTCGAGGTCGACGCCATCGAGCGCCGGCACCGTGCCGTAACGCTTGCGGACGGCGGACAGTTGCGCGAGTACCGCATCG
>JANPNF010000421.1:0-1924 GCA_031427315.1 Burkholderiales bacterium
CGCTCAAGCCCTGCTCGCGAATGATCTGCACCACTTGCAGCTTGAACTCAGCGTCGAACGTCCGTCTTCGATTCTTGGTCATGTTCCCCGTCCAGGTGAATTCCACCTATCGAGGTGTCCGTGGAAATTAGACCAGCACAAAGAGCCTCCACAAGATAGGAAGATGCACCAATCTTGCGGAGGGCGGCTTCAAACGGAACTAGGCCTTCAAGGATTGCTTTAGTCAGCCATGTGGAGTACCGGCTTTTCAGCTGTACGAGGTTTGATGCATGCGCTAAGGCCTTCTGTGTTGGTCCTTCACGGAAGAGCGTCTGAACGGTGAGATGTACCTCTTCCATGTATTTCTCGCAGAACTCCGAGTGCTTGTCGAATGCCTTGCTTGCCATGTGAGATGCGGCGCCCAGGCTGAAAGCTAGCTGCTGTTGTTGAAGCACGAGCTGTCGCTCAAAGGCCGCTTGATCGCGAAACACTTGAAAGAGTGCCGCGAACAGTGCGCCAAGCGCAGGTACAGCCGAGATGGCTTGGAGTAGGCCATAAGCTGGAACGGTTGTTGTGATGAGCGCAGAGCCCAAAAAAATCAACAGCAGTACGAGGTAGACGCTTGGGCGATGCTTCATTGCGGCTAGCCCTTTATCGAGGCCATTTTCTGCCGCGCAGCAGCGCTGCGTATCCGGCGACAAATCCTGCGCATTTGAATCCGTCAGCTTACAGCCGTGGTGACCCGATCCGCCGCGCTGTAGAACGCATCGGCGTAGAACTCGTCCGCAGGCAATCCGCAGCGTTCGATGAAGTCGCGCTGTGCGGACTCGACCATCACGGGCGCGCCGCAGGCATAGACCTGATGGCCTGACAGGTCGGGGATGTCTGCCATCACCGCGTGGTGCACGAAGCCCGTACGGCCTGACCAATCGTCGCTGGCCAGCGCTTCCGACAACACTGGCACATAGTGCAGCGTCGGCATCTGCGCGGCGACGTCCAGCACCGCGTCATGCATGTACAGATCGGCGCGTGTACGGCAGCCCCAGTACAGCGTGGCTGGGCGGTCACTGCCCTTGAATCGCAGCTGCTCGATCAATGCCTTGATCGGTGCGTAGCCGGTGCCGGAGGCGAGCAGAACGATCGGCTTCGGTGATTCTTCGCGCAGGAAGAAGCTGCCAAAAGGGCCTTCGAGTCGCAGGATGTCCTTCGCCTTCAGCGTGCCGAACACCTGGTTGCTGAACACGCCGCCAGGCAGGTGGCGAATGTGCAATTCGATCCACGGCTTGTCGCCCTGCGTGTGCGGCGCGTTGGCCATCGAGTAGCTGCGCCGCACGCCGTCGCGCAGGATCACGTCGATATACTGGCCCGCGTGGTAGCGCAGCGCTTCGCTGGCCGGCAGTTGCAGCTTGACGATCGCCACATCGGGCGCTGGCTTGTCGATGCTGATGACCCGCGCCGGCATCTTGCGCACCGGCATGTCGCCGGCACCGACGACGGTGCGCGCTTCCAGCACCACATCGGTCTGCGGCGCAGCGCAACAGGTCAGGGTGTAGCCGGCTTCTTCTTCTGCGACGCTCAAGGCGTGCAGCTGGTGCGCGCCGTGGATCACCCGGCCTTCGAGCAGCTTGCATTTGCACGAGCCGCAGGCGCCGTCGCGGCAGCCGTAGGGCAGGCCGATGCCCTGGCGAATGGCGGCAGCGAGGATGGCTTCATCGCGCTGAACGGTGAAACTGCGGCCGCTCGGCTGCAACGTGACGGTGAGGCTCATGGTGGGGGCGATGCCGTGTCGGGAAACGTACACTGAGCCGCGATTCTGCCCGCCCTCCTTGGCCTTTGTGGGTCACCGCCGTGCTGCCGTCCACCTTCAAGCGTCCTGTCCTGTTGATCGTGGGTTGTGGTGATGTGGGCATGCGCGTGCTGCGGCTGCTCAAGGGCCGCTATCGCT
>JANPNF010000422.1:0-17833 GCA_031427315.1 Burkholderiales bacterium
TATCCCCCCAGCATGACCCATGCCGTTGGCGCGACGTTGCGGCAACGCACCGGCCGAGCCTTTCGGCGCACACATCACTCTGGGGAACCGCATGAAGATCCGATACGCGCCGCTGGCTGTGGCCTGCGCTTTGATGGTGGCCCCCGCAGCCACAACAACCGCGCAAGCGGCGGCTGTGACTTACTACTTCGGCGGGACGCTGAAAACGTCTGACGTGCCTTCACTGCCGGTCGGGAATTCGTTCGCAGGTTCGTTCACGTTTGAATCGAGTGCCCTAGAGAGTTCCACTTTTGCAGGAGACCCATTCCGCGCGCTTTACGTCAGTGACTCCACCACCATTGACGCCACTTTGAACAGCTACTCGTTTTCTAGCGTCAACACACCGGCTTGCAGTTCTTCCTGCGTCGGTGAAGTTGTGACCAATGACGATACAACTTCGGGAGATGTGTTCCAAGTATCGAATTTGCTGTTGGGAATTTCAGCACCATTAACAGGCCCCAATCTCAACGGCAGCTCACCTTTTCTGTTGCTTCTCAACCTGTACGACTCAGGCAGCACGGTATTCAACAGCGATGCGTTGCCAGCGAGCTTGGCGCTCTCGTCGTTTGATGACTCGGTATTTCAAATCGGGTTCTTCAACGGCGCCACATCGTCTTATGCCAGCGGCCCCCTCGCATACCTCAGCGCCACTGCGCCCATCCCCGAAGCCTCTACCAGCACGATGCTCGCGATGGGCCTAGTTGCACTGGGTTTCGCGCGCAGTCAAAAAAACCACTGACTTACGCGCATCGCAGCCACAGCGCGCCAAGCAAAAAGCCGCCGGGTCGCGAGACCCGGCGGCTTTCTTGTTCGTGCCCCTCAATGAATCAGCCGATCTTCCTCGTCCACGAACAGCTCGTCGAGGATCAGCGCATCGGGTTCTTCGCCCAGGCTCCAAAACACCATCAGCACGATGATCTTCAGGTCTTCCAGATCGAGGGGGCCGCCGGGGATCGCGCTGGCGCGGTCGATCACCATCTCGCGCATCGGCGGCGGCAACACACCGGCCGATTCGAGGAAGCTGACGAAGCCGATCGAGGCCTCGCCCAGTTGCTCCTGCTCGGCCGGCGAGTAGACGCGCAGACTGCGCTCGCCTTGCTCACCCACATACGACTCTGCCGCGGTGGCGAGCCCGTCGAGCCACGACAGGGCCTCCTGGATCTCGTCGGATTCGAAGCCGACCGACGAGAGTTTGCGAGTCAGCTGGGCGTGATCCGGACAGGCATCGGGGCGCCAATAGTTCTCGTACAGGTACACAAGCACATCGAACATCGACTCATCATACCCGAGGCAATTGCGCCGCTTGAGGGCATTCAGGTCGTCGCAATTTGCTGAAAAAGCTGGCCCGGCAAGCGCGCCACCTGACCGTTCAGTTCCAAATCGAGCAGGCGGATGTTCAACTCGTGCGCCGACCAGCCGGTGCGCGCGACCAGGGCGTCGAGCGACATCAGTTCGTGGCCCATGGCGGCCAGCAGCGGGTCGCTAGGCGCTGCTTCGGACGCCTTCAGTGCGGCGCGCGGACGAGTGGAGGCCAATGCGGGCAATTCCTCCTGCACATCGGCGGCCGATTCAACGAGTTTGGCCCCTTGCTTGATCAGCGCATGGCAGCCGCGCGATTGCGGCGCATGGATGGAACCGGGGATCGCGAACACCTCGCGCCCGGCTTCCAGCGCCATCCGGGCTGTGATCAGCGAGCCCGACTTCAAAGCGGCCTCGACGACCAGCGTGCCGCGGCTCAACCCGGCGATCAGCCGGTTGCGCTGCGGGAAGTGCGCCGCCAACGCTGGCGTGCCGAGTGCGTATTCGCTGAGCATCAGGCCGTCGCGCGCGATGCGGTGTGCCAGATCGAGGTGGCGCTTCGGATAGACGCGGTCGAGCCCGGTGCCGACCACCGCGATGGTTCCGGCCCCTGCCGCCAACGCGCCTTCATGGGCAGCACCATCAATGCCGAGGGCCAGCCCCGACACCACGACCCAGCCCGCCTCACCAAGGGCGTGGGCGAAATCACGCGCGTTCAATGCGCCTTGCGGTGTCGGGTTGCGGCTGCCGACGATGGCAACCGCTTCGGCGTTCAGCAGCTCGGCGCGTCCCTGCGCGTACAGCAGCAGCGGCGGGTCGGCGGTGGCTAGCAGCTGCGGCGGGTAGCGCGGATCGCCAAGCGGGATGACGGTTCTGCCGCTGTCACCCGAGCCGTCGGCCAGCCAGGCCAGTGTGCACGCCAGCCTCGCATCGAAATCGGCAGGGGGTGCCATCAACGCGCGTGCGGCCAACTCGCTGACCACCCGGCAATGGCTGTCGAACGACGCTGCAATCACCGCTTCGGGCGAGCCGAACGCGGCCAGCAGCTGACGGGCTGATTCGCGACCGATGCGGGGGGTTTCGAGCAGTCGCAGCCAAGCGGCCAGTTCGTCGCGATCGATCACGTGAGGGCAGCGCTGACGCGTGCGATCAGGTGGTCAAGGCTGGGTGAAACGGTCGCCCGGCTTGACGGGCTCTTTCACCGACAGGATCAGCGCATACGACATCTGGTCGAAGACCTGAAACACGAACAACATGCCGTGGCGCTCGTCGGGCAGTTTCAGGCGGGTCGGGGAAGAGCCGGTGCGATCGATCACCTCCACGCCGTCTTGCCACAAGGCGAGCACGTGGCCGCGCTCGACGCCGTCGCTCTTACCGCGGTTCAACGTGACGATCTGGTTCTGCCCGGCTGTCATGGCCTCGCCGTACACCGAGACGATCTGGCCGACCAGTTCGCCCTGCGGCGCGTGCGGAACGTAGTTGCTGTACTCGCGCGCCATCACTGGGGCGAGCCGGTCACCGACGTTGGCATCCTGCCGGATGCTGGTGACGATGAAACTGTCCGGCACCGGAGCAGACGATGCTTTCTCATCGACGCGGCTGCGGTCACCGGACCGCACGAACTCGGCCGTGCCGACATACGGCGCTTCATAGCCAAGGATCTGTTTGGTCGTCGGGTCGCGCAGCGGTTTGGCCTCGCGGAAGATGCGAAACACCGTGTCTTTGCCCAGATCGCCGCGCACATAAGCGGTGTCGCCGCGCGCCATCAGCACCCGGCCTTCTCTGGTCGCAACGATGCGCGGCGCATCGTTTAGCGTGTTGCTGTCGAGAATCACCGCTTCATTCAGGAACGGCTCGATCAGGTTAAACGGAATCGACGCGATGGCCGTTGTGGCGAGCGTAGATGAGCGCACTTGCGGCGACAGCTTGACCACGCCACCATCGACCGCCTGCCCGAGCCGCAGGCGTGCACGGCCGTCGGAGGTGTCGAGGTAGACGATCTGGCCCGGGTAGATCAGGTGCGGATCGCGGATCTGATCGAGGTTCATGCCCCACAGCTCTGGCCAGCGCCAGGGCGATTTCAGGAACAGGCCCGAGATGCCCCACAGCGTGTCACCCACTTTCACCGTGTGCGATTCGGGCGCATTCGGCGCGAGTTCAGACAGCGCGACGCCGGCACTGGCCACCTTCTTGGCGGTCTCGCGCTGCTGTGTGGAGATCGGGAAATTCGGCTCCGCGCTGGCGGGCGCGATGCCACCGAGTGCGATCAGCATGCACAGACCGAGGGCTGCCGGGCGTGGGGTGCGGGCAGACTGGGAAATCACGGATCGGGTCATGGAAAGAAGTCTCCGAACAGGTCGCAGGAGGCAACGCGTCATGGGTGGGCCAGGAAAAGGGGTCGCAACACTCACTATTCCGTATCGGCCGAAGTGGCGGGGAATTCAGCGAAAATCTCCAATCGATCCGGACGATTTTGCCTCTAAACCCTTGCCGTCGCAACGAAAGCGGGCCGCCACACCCCATGCCCAAGCTCACCATCCTGCGCTACCCTGACCTCCGCTTGCACACCGTGGCCAAACCGGTGGCGCAGGTCGATGACCGCATCCGCCGCTTGATCGCCGACATGCTCGAGACGATGTACGAGGCCGATGGCGTGGGCCTCGCCGCCAGTCAGGTCGATGTGCATGAGCAACTGATCGTCATCGACACCTCTGATACCCGCAGCAATCCCTTGGTGTTGATCAACCCGGAGCTGCTGTCGGCGAGCGCAGAACAGGTGATTGACGAGGAGGGCTGCCTCTCGGTGCCCAACATTTACGACAAGGTCTCGCGGCCGGCCCGGATTCGCGTGCGCGCACTGGGCCGCGAGGGTGAGCCGGTCGAGTTCGACGCCGAGGGCCTGCTGGCCAAGTGTGTGCAGCACGAGCTGGATCACCTCAAGGGCAAGGTCTTCGTCGACTACCTGAGCCCGCTCAAGCGCACCCGCATCAAGACCAAGATGCTCAAACACTCGCGCGATGACGAGCGCTGACGCCAGACTGCACTGCGCATGAGGGTGGCCTTTGCCGGCACTCCGGAGTTCGCCCGCGTCGCGCTCGCTGCACTGCACGCCGCGGGCTTCGACATCCCGCTGGTGCTGACGCAGCCGGACCGGCCGGCCGGGCGGGGTCAGCAGTTGCAGCCGTCTGCCGTCAAGGCGTGGTCTCTGGAGCACGGGCTGGCGGTGATCCAGCCGCCCGGTTTGCGGCTCGACGGGCGCCATGCCGCCGACGCGCAGGCCGCCCGCGAGGCCTTGCAGGCCGCCCAGCCCGACGTGACGGTGGTCGCGGCGTACGGCCTGATCCTGCCCGAGTGGGTGCTGGCGCTGCCGCGGCTGGGGTGTTTGAACATTCACGCGTCGCTGCTGCCGCGCTGGCGCGGCGCTGCGCCGATCCACCGCGCCGTCGAGGCAGGCGACGCACGCACCGGCATCACGGTGATGCAGATGGATGCCGGGCTGGACACCGGGGCGATGCTGTTGGCCGAGCCCATCGACATCGCCGAAGCCGACACCACCGGTTCGCTGCACGATCGGCTGGCGGTGCTGGGCGGCCGCCTGATTGTCAAAGCCCTGGAGCTGGCCGTTTGCGGCGGACTGCACACCACTGCGCAGCCCACCGACGGTGTGACCTACGCGAAGAAGGTCGACAAGGCCGAGGCTGCTGTGAATTGGACGCTGGATGCCGACACCGTCGCGCGGCGCATCCGGGCCTTCAACCCGGCGCCGGGGGCAGTCGCGCGGCTGCGCGGCGAGGCGGTCAAGCTGTGGCAAGCGCGGGCGCTGCCCGCTGCTGCGCCACAGCAACCACCGGGAACAGTGATCAGCGCCGCTGCCGACGGTATTACCGTGGCCTGCGGATCGGGCGCGGTGTGCGTGTCCGAGTTGCAGCGCGCGGGCGGCAAGCGGCTGAATGCCGCACAGTTTTTGCAAGGACAGCTGCTGCAGGTGGGTGAGCGCTTCGATCCCACAACCGTCTGAGCGGCCAAGGCGTGGGGTGCGACCCCCAGCTGTAGATGTAGCCGCAGCCGCAGACGGCGCCCGTCAGTTCAGCGCCATGCTCAGCTTGCGGCGGTAGCGGTCGACCTCTGGGTCGACTGGCGTGGTGTCGACCTTGCCCGCAATCTCCAGCGTGCCTTTTGGCGCTGCCGCCGCAGGCTTGGCTGGCGCCGGCTTGGCCATCACGTCGAGCACCGCCACATAGGTCTTGCGCGCCAGCTCGCCATTCCAGACCTTGTCACGCATGATGATTTCCAGCATTTCGTCCATCGCTTGCGTGAAGCGCTGCGCGGCGAAATGCAGCTGGGCCAGCTCGAAGCGGGCTTCGAAATCACGCCGGTTCGCGGCGATCGCCGCCGTCAGCACATCGGGCGAGCGCAACAACGGCGCCTGTTCGCAGGCCGCGAGCCAATGGCCGCAAGCCACCAACCGCGGATCAGGCAGCACCTGTCCCGCCACCGGGCTGAACACCGTACGGGCCTCGTCGACGCGGCCTGCCATCAGCAGCGCCCGCAGACAGTCGGCTCGGGCGCTGTCGTTGGCGGGGTTGATCGCGACGGCTTCCAGCAGCTTGGCGATCGCGCTGTCGCTATCGCCACCGGCCAGCAGGGCCTCGGCATCTTCCATGTCTTCGGCCAAGGCCATTTCTTCGACGCTGGGTACATGCTTGTCGAGGAATTGACGAACCTCGGCCTCAGGCAGCGCGTCGACGAATCCATCGATCGGCTGCCCGCCCTTGAACATCACGCAAAACGGGATGGTGCGCACACCGAACAGCTTCGACAGCTGCAGCGCGATCTCGGTTTCGGCCTCGGAATTCAGCGTGGCCAGCGCGAACCGACCTGCGTACGCGACCTCGAGTTTTTCGAGCACCGGCGAGAGCAACTTGGCGGGTTCGGACCAGGGTGCCCAAATATTGAGCAGGATGGCCTGATCGACCGAAGCCTGAAGCAGGTCGGTTTTGAAATTCTGCAGCGTGATGTTGATCATGGCGGAGGGTCGGGTGCGTGGTGGCGGCCAATGGACGGCAGTGGGAGATGACGTCGCGCCGCCTACAATTCAAGCCTTCTGAAACGGTGGAGCAAGGCCATGAACGCGCCTGCGGTGGTGGGTGTGGTGATGGGGTCCAGCAGCGACTGGGAGACCTTGCGCACAACGACCGAGATTCTCGCCGAGTTTGGCATCCCGTTCGAGGCCCGCGTCGTCTCGGCGCACCGCATGCCGGACGACATGTTCGCCTACGCCGAGTCGGCCGTGTCGCGCGGCCTGAGAGCCATCATCGCCGGTGCTGGTGGCGCGGCGCACCTGCCCGGCATGCTGGCCGCCAAGACCACCGTGCCAGTGCTCGGCGTGCCGGTGGCCAGCCGGCATCTGCAGGGCGTCGATTCGCTGCATTCGATCGTGCAGATGCCCAAGGGCATTCCGGTGGCGACATTTGCGATCGGCACCGCCGGCGCGGCTAACGCGGCGCTGTTTGCGGTGGCGATGTTCGCTGTCGGCGACGCCGCTTTGCGCACGAAGCTGGAGGCTTACCGCGCCCGACAGACCGAGGTAGCGCGCGCGATGACTGCCGATCTGAAATGACGCCGTTCATCGCCCCAGGTGCGACTTTGGGCGTCATGGGCGGCGGCCAGCTCGGACGGATGTTCGTGCATGCCGCGCAGCAGATGGGCTACCTCACCGTGGTGCTCGATGCCGATCCGGCGAGCCCCGCCGGGCATGTGGCGCACCACCACATTCAGGCCGATTACCTCGATGAACAAGGCTTGGCGCAGCTGATGCAGCGCTGCGCAGCCATCACCACCGAGTTCGAGAACGTGCCGGCCGATTCGCTGAGGGTGCTGGGTGAGCACCGGCCCGTGGCACCGGGTGCACAGGCGGTGGCGGTGTGCCAAGACCGTGCCGCCGAGAAGCGGCATTTCGCGCGCTGCGAGGTGCCGTGCGCGCCGCATGTGTTGCTTGAAGACTTGTCCCAGCTCGCTGCGGTGCCCGAGGCACTGTTTCCGGGCATCCTGAAAACCACCCGCCTGGGCTACGACGGCAAAGGCCAGGCGCGGGTTGCGGCACGGGCCGATCTGCCGGCGGCATGGGCATTGCTCGGCAGCGTGTCGGCCGTGCTCGAGCAGCAGCTGCCGTTGGCCTACGAGGTCAGCGTCATCGTCGCGCGCAGCGCGGCCGGGCAGGTGGTGCATTTCCCGCTGCAGCAAAACCTGCACCGCGACGGCATCCTTGCCGTGACCCAGGTGCCTTCGCCCGACCTGACGATGGCAGTGCAGCAGCAAGCGATCGACGCCGCCGAGCGGGTGGCGCACTCGCTGGGCTATGTGGGCGTACTGTGCGTCGAATTTTTCGTGCTGAAAGACGGCAGCCTGGTCGCCAACGAAATGGCGCCGCGCCCGCACAACTCCGGCCACTACAGCGTCGACGCCTGCGATGCGTCGCAGTTCGACTTGCAGGTGCGCACGATGACTGGCGCGCCACTGGTCGCCCCGCGGTTGCATTCCCCGGCGGTGATGCTGAATTTGCTCGGTGAGCTGTGGTGTGCCGCGGACGATGCCGCGCCGCGCGAGCCTGATTGGGCTTGTGTGCTGGCGCTGCCCGGTGTGCACCTGCATCTGTACGGCAAAACGACGCCGCGCCGCGCACGCAAGATGGGGCACCTGACCGTCACCGCGGCCACGCCCGCCTCGGCACGGGCTGTGGCGCTGCAAGCCGCTGTGATGCTGGGCCTACCGGCGTTCTGACGCTGGCGAGCCCACGGCGCGCCGCCATGTTGCTTGACGGACACGATCCCGCCGCAATCGCCGCAGCCGCCGACGCGCTCGCGGCTAGTGAGATCGTCGCCTTTCCCACCGAAACCGTCTATGGCCTGGGTGCGAGGGCCGATGACGACGCCGCGGTGGCCCGCATCTACGCGGCGAAGGGCCGACCGACCGGCCACCCGCTGATCGTGCATGTGGCCGACGCCGCGGCCGCACGACCGTTCTGCGCCGCCTGGCCCGATCTCGCGCAGCGGCTGGTGGCGGCCTTCTGGCCGGGCCCGATGACGGTGATCGTGCCGCGCGCCGACGGTGTGGCCACTGCCAGCGCGGGGGGGCAAGCGACCCTCGGCCTGCGCTGCCCGGCGCATCCGGTGGCGCTGGCGTTGCTGCGTGCAGCCGCTGCGCGCGGGGTGCCCGGCATCGCGGCGCCGAGCGCCAACCGCTTCGGCCGCCTCAGCCCAACGCAGGCGGCGCATGTGGTGGCTGAACTGGGCACTGAATTGCGCGTGCTCGACGGTGGCGACTGCGCCGTCGGCATCGAATCGACCATCGTCGACTGTTCACGCGGCCGCGCAGTGCTGTTGCGGCCGGGCTCTCTCACGCGTGGCGCGATTGAAGCGGTGCTCGGCCAGCCGCTGGAAGACCGCGATGCCGACGCGCCTCGTGCCTCCGGCACCTTGGCCTCGCATTACGCGCCGCGTGCCAAGGTCAGGCTGATGGCGTCGGGCCTGTTGCACTCGGCGCTGCAGCGACTGGTGAGTGGGCCCGGCGATGCCGCAGCGCAAAAGTCGGTGCTGCCGCTGGCGGTATATTCGCGCCTTCCTGTGCCGAGCGGATCTGCGGTGGCCCATCAGGTGATGCCCTCCCGCGCCGACCTCGCAGCCCACGAGCTTTTCACTGTGCTGCGCCGCTTCGATGACCTGGGTGCCCAATTGATCTGGGTCGAAGAACCGCCAGCAAGCCCCGAGTGGGACGGTGTGCGGGATCGCCTGTGGCGAGCCTGCGCAGATTGACCGTACCCCAACCCCATTTCCTTTGGAGACCGCATGAATTTCAGAGTCGATCGATGGAGCGCCGTGGCGCTGCGCAGCAGCCTGGTGATCCTGACGACGGTGGGCGCATTGCTGCTGTCATCGTGCGGCGGCAGCGGTCAGTCCAGCCAGTCCAAGCGGTTCCAGCCGACACGGATGGTTGTGTTCGGTGACGAGGCCAGCCTGTTGGTGCAGACCACCCCCGGTGGCAACGATTCGCGCAAGTACACCAACAACGGGTTCAACGCGACCAACACGACGGTGATCGATTGCTTCAACGCGAATCGACTGTGGGTTCAGTTACTCGCGGACAGATACGGTCTGGTGTTTGCCCAGTGCAACCCGATCAACGCGACGGCAACCGCGCAGATGCGCGCAACAGCCGGTGGCAGGGTGACCGATCTGGTCACGGCGATCGATGCATTTTTGGCGACCAGCGCCCCCGTGCCCACCGATCTGATCACCATGATGGTCGGCACCAACGACATCATCGAGCTGTACAACAGCGTGAGCCCAAGCGCGATGACGCAGGCCGCTGCGGTGGCCGAGGCGAAACGCCGAGGCGTGCTGTTCGGCGTTCAGATCAACCGGCTCACCAACAACGCCAACACGATGGGCCGGGTGATGTACTCCACGGTGCCCGAGGTGGGTTTGACGCCTTTCGGACTGAGCAAATCGCCTGCTGATCAGTCGCTGTTGAATCTGCTGACGACCAGCTTCAACGGTGCCATGCGTGGCACGGTCGACATCAATGGGCGCAGCAACGGCTTTCTCGACACCGCGCAACAGTTCCGCAACATCTCCGACTTCGTACGGCGAGGCAAGTCGGTCTCGAGCTCCGACATCACCAATGTCACGGTGGCGGCCTGCCGGGACCCGGTCAACCTGCTGAGTTGCACCAACGCAGTCGACTCGCTTGTTCCTGGCGCCACAGCCACCAACCACTTGTGGGCGGGCAACCTCAATTTCAGTGCCGCCGGCCACATCTTGATCGGCAACGACGCGATCGATCTGACCACCAACCTGCCGTGGTGACGGGTTTTTCCTGTCAGCGTGGCCGCCTGACCCGCGGCCCGCGCAGCTTCATCAACAGGATTGCCAGTGCCAGCACCAGCGTGATGGCATTGGCGACGACGATGGGCCAGGCGCCCAGCACCACGCCGTAGGCCAACCACAGCGCCACACCGACGGCGAAGCTGCTGTACATGCCGAGCGAGATGCCGCTGACGTCGCCGGTGCGAAAGCAGAGCCAGGCCTGCGGAATGAACGACGCCGTGGTCAGCGCCGCGGCGGCATAGCCCAGCAGGTCGATCCACTCGGGGGTGCTCATCGCTCGTGGGCTCTGCTGTTGCCTGCGCTGTTGTCCGAGCTGTCGTTCGCCGCCCACTGAATCAGCGCTTCCAGCGCAGGCCGCGCTGCCGCCGCGCTGGGGTGGTTGACGATGCCGACCAGCACATAGCGCCGCCCGCTCGGCGCCAGCACATAGCCGGCCACCGCCGTCACATCGCGCAAGGAGCCGGTCTTCAGGTGCGCCCGGCCGGTGAGCGTGGCGGTGCGCCGCATCGTGCCATCGACCCCGCTGACCGGCAGCGAGGCCATCAGCTCCGGCATCAGCGGGCTCGCCGCGGCGTCTTGCAGCAGCCGCGCCAGCAACTGGGCGGTGACGCGCGTTTCGCGTGATAACCCCGAGCCGTTGTCGATCACTGCCGCGCGGCCGGCGTCGCCGTAGCGGGTGGCTAGCCAACTGCGCAGCACCTCGCGCGCGCCGTCGGGCGTGCCCAGGCCGCGTTGCGTCAGCGCCAGCGTCAGGAACAGCTGCTGAGCCATCACGTTGTTGCTGTACTTGTTGATGTCGCGAACCACCTCGGCCAACGGAGGCGAGGCCAGCTCGAAGGTCGACGCGGTGGCCGGCGCCGTGCCGTCGCGCACGCGGCCGGTCAGCTTGCCGCCCATCTCGGCCCACAGGCCGGCCAGCAGCCGCTCGTTGTAGCGCGCTGGGTCGGCGTAAGCCACCGGCCACTGCTTCTCGCCGCAGGCCGGCGAGTAGAGGCCTTTGAAGCGCAGCCGTTGCGGGTCGGAAAAATCGGCCTGCAAGGCGCTGCGCCAATCTGCGCACTGCGTGGCACCGACGCCGGCCGCCAGTGGCACGCGGACGTCAACGCGCACGCCTTCGAGCGCCGGCTCGGTCGAGATCAGCGCGACGCCGTGCGCTGGGTCGGGCGTGAAGGTGAACGACAGCGCCTTGTAGTTCAGCAGCAGTGCATCGGCGCGCACGTTGTAGGGGCGCAGTGCCTCGCCGTCGAAGTCAGCCGGGCTCTGCTCAGGCACCTCGAACGCGCTGCGGTCGAGCACGATGTCGCCCCGGATCTCGCGCACACCGAGCTGTTGCAGCCGACGCAGCAGCAGCCACACGCGTTCGATGACCAGCTTCGGGTCGCCGCTACCCTTGATGACCACATCGCCTTCGAACACAACGCTGCCAGCGCTGGGCAGTGCGCCTCGCAGCCACACCGGTGTGGTCCAGCTCCAGGCCGGGCCCAGCAGATCGAGGGCGGCGTAGGTGGTGAACAGCTTCATCAGCGAGGCCGGATTGACCGCCGCCTGCGCCTGCCACGACAGCCGCGGGGCACTGTTGCGGTCGGCCTGCAGCACCGCCGCCTCCAGCACCACCGCCGACAGCGCCTCGCGCGGCACCCGCGCGCGGTCCATCGCGGCAGCGACTTCGGGTGGCAGCGTGCGCAGTGCTGCTGTCGGCGTCGCCGGTGCGGCCACCGCGTGGCAACCGAACAGCAACAAGAAGACGAGCGACACAACGCGCAAAAGCATGCGGGAATGATCGCATGGGCATGCCGGCGCTGACCTCGAAAACCCGGCGCCGACACGCCCGATCTGGCCGCAGCTAGACTCATCTGGTGCCCTCTTCACTGACCACCTGCCTGGCCTTCGACACCGCCACCGAGCACCTGAGCATCGCGCTCCAGGTGGGCGATCGAGTGTGGTCGCACGAGGCCGCGGGCGGGGCGTTGGCCTCGTCCACGCTGATCCCGGGTGTGATGGATTTGCTGGCACAAGCGGGCATCGGTGTGCGCGGGCTCGACGCCATCGCCTTTGGGCGCGGGCCGGGTGCTTTCACCGGCTTGCGCACCGCGTGTTCGGTGGCGCAGGGGCTGGCCTTCGGCGCCGACAAACCCGTGCTGCCGATCGACACCTTGCTGGCGGTGGCCGTAGACGCGCGCCGGCTGTCAGACGGCGAGACCATCGACGACGTGTGGGTCACGATGGATGCGCGGATGGACGAAATCTATGCGGCGCACGCGGTGTTCGAGGCCGGTGTGTGGCGGCTTGTCACCGCGCCGTGGCTGTGCACGCCGCAGCAGCTGAACGAACGCTGGCGCGTGGCGCCGCCGCGCGCGGTGGCCGGCACGGCACTTGCCGTTTTCAATGACCGGCTGGCCTGCGGCGCTGCGTTGCGCCTGCCGCAGGCCTTGCCGCGGGCGTCGGCGATGCTGCCGCTGGCTGCGGCGCTGTGGGCGCAGGGTGGTGCGGTGGATGCGGCGCAGGCGCTGCCGCTGTACCTGCGCGACAAGGTGGCGCAGACGATGGCCGAGCGGGCGGCTGCGAAGGCGCTGGCAGCATCTGCAGCACCTGAGGCATCGCCATGAACGCGGTGCTGCGCCACGCCCAGCGGTTGGAGAAGATGACGGCCGCCCACCTCGACGGCGTGATGGCAATCGAGAACGCGGCCTATCCGTTCCCCTGGACGCGCGGCAACTTCATCGATTCACTGGCCTCGGGCTACCCTGCACAGGTGCTGTTCGACAGCGACCGCCGCGGCCATGTGATCGGCTATTTCGTCGCGATGGACGGGGTCGATGAGCTGCACCTGCTGAACCTGACGGTCGCGCCCGAGGCCCAGAGCCAGGGTCACGGCCGCTTCATGCTGGATGCGTTGGTTGATTTGTGTCGGCAACGCCGCGCGTTGCAGCTGTGGCTCGAAGTGCGGCAAAGCAACCCGCGCGCGCATGCGCTGTACCGGCGCTACGCGTTTCGCGACATCGGCGTGCGGCGCGGTTACTACCCCGCCGCGGACGGTCGACGCGAAGACGCGCTGGTGATGAGCCTCGATGTGTCGGGCGGCGGCACATGAGCTGGACTGAACACCAGCGCGCTATGCTGGCCGAAATGGGCCTGCGGGTGTGGGCGGTGCCGCCAGCCGGTGAACCCGTCGCCGCCCCATCGCCGCCATCGATCGCCGAGGCGGAGCCGGTGCATCGCTCGGCCGCCGTGGTCGCCCCGGCCGCGCCGCTGTCGCGCACAGCGGTTCCTCAGGCGACGATCACCGCGCTGCCTTCGGCCGTCGCCACGATGGACTGGCCCGCACTGCGCACAGCCGTCGCGTCATGCACCGCTTGCAGCCTGTGCGAGAGCCGCCGGCAGACGGTGTTCGGTGTTGGCCACCCGCAGGCGCACTGGATGATCGTCGGCGAGGCGCCGGGCGAAGACGAAGACCGGCGCGGCGAACCCTTCGTCGGCCGCTCCGGCCAGTTGCTCGACAACATGCTGCGCGCGATCGGGCTCAGCCGCCAGCCGAGCGAGCCACCCGATCCCGCCCGACAGGTCTTCATCGCCAACACGCTGAAATGCCGCCCGCCGGGCAACCGCAATCCACTGCCGGAAGAGCTGACGCGCTGCGAGGGGTTCCTGATCCGGCAGATCGAGTTGGTGCAGCCGAAGATCATCCTCGCCATGGGTCGCTTCGCGGTGCAGAGCCTGCTGCGCAGCACCGCGCCGATCGGCCAGCTGCGCGGCCGCGTGCACCGCTACCAGGGCGTGCCGCTGGTCGTGACTTACCACCCGGCCTACTTGCTGCGCAACTTGGCTGAGAAGGCCCGCGCCTGGGACGACCTGTGCCTGGCACAGGACACCGTCGAAGCGTCAGCGGCACACGTCGCCGGTGGTGCCTGACGCGGCGGCGCAAACAGCGCGCGAGATGCGCTGGCTGTTGCTGTCACCGCCGCTGCTCGACACCGCGCCGGGGGCGCATTCGGCACTGGTGCAGCAGTTCAGTGCCGCCGAGCGAGACGCCATCTCGACGTGGCTGGAGTGCATCGACCGCTCGCCGCAAGCGCTGTTCGAGGCGGTGCATGCGACCGCAGCGATCTGCACCGACGTGCTTTCACACCGTCCGCCGTCGCTGCGCCTCGGCCGCCGCGCCGAACGGTTGATGGCGTTCTTCCTGCGGCACGGCCCGACGCACCGTCTGGTGGCGGCGAATATCCCGCTGCGCCATGTGTCACCGGACGGCGACCACACGACCCTCGGTGAAATCGATTTCCTGCTGCGCGATACAGAGGGTCTGGCGTGGCACTGGGAACTGGCGGTCAAGTTTTTCCTGTGCACCGCCACCGGGCCGCGAGCCACCGCTGCCGACTTCATCGGCCCCGATCGCGCGGAGACGTTCGACACCAAGCTGCGCAAGATGTTTGACCGCCAACTGCGCCATCGGCCGCCACCGCCGTGGGACAGCGAGAACTGGGCCCCGGCCGCCTGCACCCGAGGCCGCTTGTTCTATCGCCACGGCAGCGAGGTGCCGCGCACGCTGGGCGTGCATCCGAATCACCTGCAAGGCAAATGGATCGAGCGCGATCGCGTGGCCGAGCTGCCTGCCGCCAATACGCCGGTGTGGCACGTCGTACCGCGCAACGACTGGATGTGCGCGCGACCGCTGACCGCACCCGAGGGCCGAACGCTGCATCAGATCGTCGAGCGCGCCAGCAACGTGCAGCCAGCGCTGGCCACGATGGTGCAGCGCGGCGACGAGCCGGCGCAGCCGTTGTTCGTCGTCAGCCCGGCTTGACCGGTCGCTTCCAGGTCGGCAGCGACACCTGCCGGCCGCGCACCACCGTCAACTGCCCGGCGGGGGCCTGCCGTGTGATTGCCGAGCCCGCGCCGATGGTGGCACCCGCACCGACCGTGACCGGCGCGACCAGCACGCAGTTGCTGCCCACATGCACATCGGCGCCGATCTCGGTGCGGTGCTTGTTGACGCCGTCGTAGTTCGCGGTGATGCTGCCGGCACCGAAGTTGACCCGCTCGCCGACGGTCGCGTCGCCGAGGTAGGCCAAGTGGTTGGCCTTGGCGCCATCGGCCAAGGTCGAGTTCTTCACCTCGACAAAGTTACCGATGTGCACCTCGGCGCCCAGCACCGCGCCGGGCCGCAAGCGGGCGTAGGGGCCGATCCGCGAGCCGCGGCCGACCGTCACGCCCAGCGTATCGCCATCGATGTGGGTGTAGGGGTGGATCACCACGTCGTCGCCGATCACAGCGTTGCGGATCACGCAGTTGGCGCCCACCCTGACCCGGTGGCCCAGCGACACCGTGCCTTCGAAGACGCAGTTCACGTCGATGCAGACGTCGATGCCGCACTGCAGCTGGCCACGCACATCGATGCGCGCCGGGTCGGCGAACCGCACGCCGGCGCTCATCAGGGCATCGGCCTGGTCGCGCTGGCACAGGCGTTCGAGTTCGGCCAGTTGCTGCGGGCTGTTGACGCCCAGCACCTCGCTGGCGCGGCGCGGCTGCGCGGCCACCACCGGCACGCCGTCGGCCACCGCATGGGCCACCACATCGGTCAGGTAGTACTCGCCCTGGGCGTTGCGGTTGTCGAGGCGCGCCAGCCAGCGTTTGAGCAGCGCGGTGGGTGCGGCCATCGCGCCGGTGTAGACCTCGGTGATCGCGCGCTGCTCGGGAGTGGCGTCCTTGTGCTCGACGATCGCCTGCACGGTCGAATTTCCAACCGCATCGGTGCGACGCACGATGCGCCCGTAACCGGTGGCGTCAGTCAGCGTCACCGTCAGCAGCGCCAGCTTGTCGCCGGCGCAGGCCTCGACCAGCGCCCGCAAGGTCGCGGCCTCGATCAACGGGGTGTCGCCGTTCAGGATCAGCGTGACGCCGTCGTCGTGCAACTGCGGCGCCGCCCGCTGCACCGCATGCCCGGTGCCCTGTTGCGGGCTCTGCCGAACGAATTGCAGATTCGGCGCTCTCACCGCAGCCTCGACCTGCTCGGCGCCGTGGCCGGTCACAACGACGATGCGGTCGGCGGCCACCGCACCGGCGGTGTGGAGGACGTGCTCCAGTAAGCTGCGCCCAGCCAATTCGTGCAGCACTTTCGGGCGGTTCGACTTCATCCGGGTGCCTTTGCCCGCCGCCATGATCACGATGTCCAACGCCATGTCCTACTCCCCTGAGTCCAGTGCAAGCCGCCTATCGGGCACGATTATCGGCGGGGCGATCGGCCGGGCGTCAGGCCGCTGGCGCGCGCACAGCCGACTGGTGTGGCTGTTGTGTGTCGCGTTGCTGATGACCGGCTGCAGCGCCGTGCGCTTGGGCTACAACCACGCGCCTGAGCTGGTGTATTGGTGGTTCGACGGCTATGTCGACCTCAACGGCGATCAGTCGGTGCACGCCCGCGATGCCATCGACGACTGGTTCTTGTGGCACCGGCGCGTCGAGCTGCCGGTGTATGCCGGCTTGCTGGCGAAAGCGCGTGAGCAGGTGGCCGGGCCGGTCACTGCGGTGCAGGCCTGCCAATGGGTCGACGAGGCCAACCACCGCGTTGATGCCGCCTTGGAGCGGGCGCTGCCTGGGGTGGCCGAGGTGGCGCGGCAGCTGTTGCCTGACCAGCTCGCACACCTGGCGCACCACTACGCCGACATCAACCAAGATCTGGCCGACAACTACCTGCAGCCGCAAGCCGACAAGCGCGTTCGGGCGCAGCTCAAGCGCACGCTCGAACCGATCGAGATGATCTACGGCCGCATGAGCAACTCCCAGCGCGAGCGCATCGCGGCGCTGGTCTCCCCGACACCGTTCGACCCGGTGCGCTGGATCGCCGAGCGCCACCGCCGCCAGCAGGACACCTTGCAAACGCTCACACGGCTCGCCGCCGAGCAGGCCAGCACGCAGCAAGCGGTGGAGGCGCTGCGCGCGCTGGTGCAGCGCTCCCGCGTGTCACCGAAAGACGACTACCGCGCCTACCAGCAGCGGCTGATCCAGTTCAACTGCGGCTTCGCGGCGGAGGTGCACAACCTGACCACGCCCGAGCAGCGCCGCGCGGCTGCCGAGCAGCTCAAAGACTGGGAAGACGACGCGCGGGCGTTGGCGGCGCAAGCCAAACCGTGACGGCGCTCAGCGCGCCAGCGGCGTCGTGACGCTGCGCGCTTTCGCATCGGTGCCGGGAAACGGTGTCATCGCCGCCTGAAACATGGCGGCCATCAGCGCGGGCGTGAGTGGCATCACGCCGTCGCTGCTGGCATGCGTCTCGTAGACCACGCTGCCGCTCTTGCGATCACGGATCAGCACCGACACCTCGCGCACATGGCGGCGCAAGCTGTCGTCCGGCCAGAAGCCAAAACCGAGGCCGAGCCCGCGACCGAAACTGGAACCGACACCGAGGCCGAACCCGGAATGACCGAAGCGTGAGCGGTACAGCCCGCCGTTCCACCAGATCGGGTCGTTAAGCGGTGAAAAATCGGCGGCAATCAGGCGCGTGCCCAGCAGCACCACCACATCGGCGGTCTGCGCGTTGTCGGCTGGCTTGAATCCGGCCGCTTCGAGGGCGGCGAGGGCCGCGTCTTCCATGCGTTGCTGATCGGGCTGGTCTTGCT
>JANPNF010000423.1:0-4802 GCA_031427315.1 Burkholderiales bacterium
GAAGTCAAGCAAGGCCAGAAGGGCCTGCAAGCTGCCAACATTCGCGTGCTGTAAGAGCGCCGCGACATCAGCTTTCGAAACGCGGCTTCGGCCGCGTTTTTTTATGGACGCGCCGAATTACTTCTTCGTGGTGCTCTGCAAGGTCTGGCCCAGCAGTTCGGCCATCAGCGCATTGAGCCCCCCGTCGTGACCCACAGCGCGGTCATGCAACTGACGCACCAGATCGGCCGGCAGCTTGCAGGCAAAGGGCAACAGCCCGGCCTGCGCATCGAGCCGACGCTGCTCGCGCTTGTCGACCGCCACGCTCGCGGCCTGCCCGAAGCGGCCAGGGACCGCCACGCCCTTCATCTGCCCGTCGATCTTCTTGGCCAGGTGCTTGACCAGGTCGGTTTTTTTCATGCTCATGGTGTCGTGCTCGGTGCGCTGCAATTGTTTGGCAGCCTTCGATTGTCGTGCGTGGCCGACAATCGAAGACGGTGCCGAAATCCTTCGCGCCAAACAGGACGCACCCATGGCATTGAAGGCCACCATCCACAAAGCCAGCCTGCAATTGAGCGACATGGACCGCAACGTCTACGGCGAGCACGCGCTCACCATTGCGCGCCATCCGTCGGAGACCGACGAGCGGATGATGATTCGCGTGCTGGCCTACGCACTCAACGTGCCTGCCGACCCACGCAACGGCGCGCTGGAGCTGGCGAAAAGCCTGTGGGACACCGACGAGCCCGACCTGTGGCAAAAGGATTTGACCGGCCAGATCGTGCACTGGATCGATGTCGGCCAGCCTGACGAGCGCCGCATCCTGAAGTCTGCCCCGCGCGCCGATCGGGTCACGGTGATCAGCTTCAGCCACAGCACGCCACTGTGGTGGCGGGGGCTGGAGACGCGCATCACCCGTGCCCGCAATGTGGCGGTGTGGCAGATCGAGCCCGAGCAAAGCCAGGCACTCGCCGCACTCGCCCAGCGCAACATGCAGCTGCAGGTGACGGTGCAAGACGGCGTGGTGTGGATCGGCGAAGGCGACCGCTCGGTCGAGGTGCGGCCGGTGCGGCTCAACGCCTGACCCGCCGATCAAGGCCAAAATGGGTCTGATGAACCCATCTCATCCGCACGTTCGCGCCACCGCCCTCGACATCCACCACGACGCTGCGCAGTTCCGCTTTGAATGCACTGTCGATGGCCTGCGCTGCCTCATCGACTACCGGCTGATCGACGGTGTGATGCACATCGATCACACCGAGGTGCCACCGGCGCTCGAAGGCCGCGGCATCGCCGCGGCGCTGGTGCGGGTTGCGCTAGCGCATGCACGCGAACACAGCCTGAAGGTCGATCCGCTGTGCTCGTATGTGCGGGTCTACATGCAGCGGCATGCGGACACGCATGACCTGCGCGCATGAACCCGGCCGACGACGATCCCTACCTTTGGCTGGAAGACGTCCACGGGGAGCGCGCGCTGGCCTGGGTGCGTGAGCGCAACGCCGAAAGCGAAGGCCTGCTGACCGCGAGGCCCGAGTACGCACCGATCCGAGCGCAGCTGCTAGGGGTGCTGAACTCGAAGGAGCGCATCCCGTTGGTGTCGCGCCGCGGCGATCACTTCTACAACCTGTGGCGTAACGACACCCACCCGCGCGGCCTGTGGCGGCGCACCACGCTGGCCGAGTTCCGGCTGCCGAACCCGGCGTGGGAGACCGTGCTCGACATCGACGCGCTGGCCGCAGCCGAGGGCGAGAACTGGGTCTGGGCCGGTGCGAATGCGCTCGATACGGCGCCGCACCGCTGCCTGGTGTCACTGTCGCGCGGCGGCGCCGACGCGTCGGTGACGCGCGAGTTCGACACCACCACGAAGCAGTTCGTCGAAGGCGGCTTCGCGCTGCCCGAGGCCAAGTCGCAGGTGAGCTGGATCGATGCGAACACGCTGTACGTCGGCACCGATGTCGGCCCCGGCAGCCTGACCGATTCCGGCTACCCGCGCCTCGTGCAGCGCTGGACGCGCGGCACGCCGCTGGCATCGGCGGTGACGGTGTTCGAGGGCAAGGCGAGTGACGTCTCGGTCAGCGTCTCGGTCGATCTGACACCGGGCCACCAGCGCACACTCTTCAGCCGCTCGCTCGATTTTTATCACCAGCAGCACTGGCTGCCGCAAGGCGAGACGCTGGTCCCGTTCGACCTGCCGAGCGATGCGTCGTTCAGCTTCTGGAACCACGCGGACAGCACCACCGACACGCTGCTGATCGAGCTGCGCAGCCACTGGACGGTGGCGGGTGCGACCCACGCCAGCGGCTCGCTGCTGGCCGCCGATGCGCTGGCCTACCTGGCCGGTGAGCGGAAGTTCGATGTGCTGTTCACGCCCACGGCGACCTGCTCGCTCGCCAGTTACGCGACCACACGCGAGCATCTGATCGTCAACCTGCTCGACAACGTGGCCAGCCGCCTCGAACTGTGGCGACGCACGCCCGGCGGCTTCACGCCCAAACCGATCGACGCGCCCTTCGGCGGCACGCTCGGCGTGCGCAGCCTGCACGACCCGATGCGCGCAGACGATCCGCTGGCGGAGGGCTATCTGCTCGGCTACACCGATTTTTTGACGCCCGATTCGTTGTTCCTCGGCCAGCTGGAAACCGACCCGAGCCGTGCCGCTGGGCCACCCACGCTCGAGTTGCTGAAAGCGCGCCCTGCCCTGTTTGATGCCAGTGGACTGCGCGCCGAGCAGCGCTTCGCCACCTCGGCCGATGGCACCCACGTGCCCTACTTCATCGTCGGGTCGCGCGGTGCCAAGCCGGATGGCCGCACACCGACGCTGCTTTACGGCTACGGCGGTTTCGAGATCTCGCTGAACCCCTGGTATCCGGCCGACCATGGCCGCGCCTGGTTCGAACGCGGTGGTGCGCTGGTGGTGGCCAACATCCGGGGTGGCGGCGAGTTCGGGCCGGCCTGGCACCAAGCCGCCATCGGAGCAAACAAGCAGCGCAGCTACGACGACTTCATTGCCGTGGCCGAAGACCTGATCAAAAGCGGCGTCACAAGCCCACGGCACCTCGGCATCATGGGTGGCAGCAACGGCGGGTTGCTGGTGGGCGCGGTGTTCACCCAGCGGCCCGAGCTGTTCAACGCCGTGGTTTGCCAGGTGCCGTTGCTCGACATGCAGCGCTACCACACGCTGCTGGCCGGCGCGTCGTGGATGGCCGAGTACGGCGACCCCGATGTGCCGGCAGACTGGGCGCACATCGCGCGCTACAGCCCTTACCAGAACCTGCGCGCCGACAAGGCCTACCCCGAGGTGTTTTTCACCACCTCGACCCGCGACGACCGCGTGCACCCGGCGCACGCCCGGAAAATGGCTGCGCGCATGCGCGAGATGGGCCATGCGCTGCTGTACTACGAGAACACCGAGGGCGGCCACGGTGGTGCGGCCGACAACGCCCAGCGCGCGCACCTGCAGGCGCTGGAATTCGCCTATCTGTGGCGCCAGTTGGGTGGCGGCGAGAATACGCGCTGATACGGGTGGCGCAGCCCGCGCCGCAGCCAGACTTCCACCCCTTGCAACCATGGCCACGATCCTCCAGCACCTCCCCCTCGGCCAGAAAGTCGGCATCGCGTTCTCAGGCGGCCTGGACACCAGCGCAGCGCTGCACTGGATGAAGCTCAAAGGCGCCCAGCCCTACGCCTACACCGCGAACCTCGGCCAGCCCGACGAGCCCGATTACGACGAGATCCCGCGCAAGGCCATGCTCTACGGCGCCGAGCACGCACGGCTGATCGACTGCCGTGCACAGCTGGTGGCCGAAGGCATCGCCGCGCTGCAGGCCGGCGCCTTCCACATCAGCACCGCGGGCATCACTTACTTCAACACGACGCCGATCGGCCGCGCCGTCACCGGCACCATGCTGGTGGCAGCGATGAAGGAAGACGACGTCAACATCTGGGGCGACGGCAGCACCTTCAAGGGCAACGACATCGAGCGCTTTTACCGCTACGGCCTGCTGACCAACCCCGCACTGAAAATCTACAAGCCCTGGCTCGACCAAACCTTCATCGACGAACTCGGCGGCCGCTCCGAGATGAGCGCCTTCATGACGGCGCACGGCTTCGGCTACAAGATGAGCGCCGAGAAAGCCTACTCGACCGACTCCAACCTGCTCGGCGCCACGCACGAGGCTAAAGACCTGGAGCACCTTTCCAGCGGCATCACCATCGTCAACCCGATCATGGGTGTGGCCTTCTGGCGCGACGAGGTCGAGGTCAAACGCGAGACCGTCAGCGTGCGCTTTGCCGAAGGCCAACCCGTGGCGCTGAACGGCGTCGAGTTCGCCGACCCGGTGGCCTTGATGTTGGAAGCGAATCGGATCGGTGGGCGCCACGGCCTGGGCATGAGCGACCAGATCGAAAACCGCATCATCGAGGCGAAGAGCCGCGGCATCTACGAGGCACCCGGCCTGGCGCTGCTGTTCATCGCCTACGAGCGGCTGGTGACCGGCATCCACAACGAAGACACGATCGAGCAGTACCGCGACAACGGCCGCAAGCTCGGCCGCCTGCTGTACCAGGGCCGCTGGTTCGACCCGCAGGCCATCATGCTGCGCGAGGCCGCCCAGCGCTGGGTGGCGCGTGCGGTGACCGGCGAGGTGACGATCGAACTGCGCCGCGGCAACGACTATTCGATCCTGAACACCGTGTCGGCCAATCTGACTTACGCGCCCGAGCGGCTCAGCATGGAGAAGGTCGAGAACGCGCCGTTCTCACCCGCCGACCGCATCGGCCAGCTGACGATGCGCAACCTCGACATCACCGACACCCGCGCCAAG
>JANPNF010000424.1:0-6846 GCA_031427315.1 Burkholderiales bacterium
CCGCGGTAGCCGGGGTGCTTGACGCGGCCGGCGAAGAAGAACTTTCCGCCGCTGGCCCAGCGCAAAGCCTTCTTGTTCTTGGGCTCGATGATGTGCGGTCGCGTGCCCAGGTTGACGAACAGCGCATGCGGGGCGCGCTGCAGATCGTGGCCGACTTCGCGGCCTTTCGGGATCTGCCGGCTGTAGAGCGACTGCAGCAGCGCGCCGGTACCGCCGGGCTTGCTGTGCCGGCCGGCGCCGCGCTGCGCGCTGTCGTGGGCGATCTGCGCCATCTGAAGCAGCACCGAGCGCTCGAGCTTCTGCGGGATGCCGTTGAGCGTGCCGATCGCGTCGGTCAGGCCGGCAATGCGGATGTAGGCCATGTGTACCGGCAGGGGATGGGTAATCAAGCCAGCAGTGCGTCAGCTTCGGCCGCGGTCATCTTGACGTAGACCGGCACGCCGTCCGCACCCTTGTCGATTGCGCGGTTGTCGGCGCCGAAGCGGCACACCAGCACACCGGCCTGCTGGTGGCTGCGCTTGATGCGCGCCACGCCACCAGCGATCAGTGGATGCTCGGCATAAAAGCCGCTCCACTCGCAGCACGTCGGCTGCCACTTCAAGCGATCAAGATTGCTCATACGTTGCTCCCGTAGTACCAGCCTGACATGCCCTTGCAGACTTCCACCGATCCGGCCTGCTCCAGGCCCCGGATGTACGCACACACCAGCGTGAATGCGCTAGTCGTTAGCAGTAGGTTGTCGCCGGTGAGGTCTTCCCCGCTACCCGTATCTCCGCTGGCTGTGATGCCGTGCCAAAAACCTTGGTAGGTGCCGCACTTGTAGGCCACTACCATGTCAATGCCTCGCTTGATCTTGCTAACCTGCTGATTGCCGTTGACCGACGAGTTGGCTCCGCTGGTGGTGTTGGCAACGCACATAGAGGCGTTTGACCCCCAGCCCCACGCACCGATAAAGCTGGGCGTGTCCAAGCCGAACGGCGTAATAGTGGTCATCATCTTTCGGCTGTGGCGCTGAATCTTGTAACCCAGGCCCTTGATGACTTTCTCACTCAGTCTCGATGTGCTGCTTGATGGCGACGCATAGAACTCGCTGCCGCGGAAGAAATCGTTTGACAGCCACAAAGCACGCGATTGCTCCATCTGGTACACGATTGGCGGCTCCGTCACGTAACTCCCCAGCGCTGCATGAGTCATGCTGTGATTGATAACGTCCCACCCTGCCGCGTAGAGTCGCTGCATCTGCGCCATTTGTGTGCCGAACGGCAGCGTATTCAGATCCGTCTGCACAGTTAGAGTGCTGCCGTTGTTGTCGGCGGTGTTGTAGGGAAAGGCGACATACCCCGTCCAGCCGTAGGCGGCAAAGATCGGCAGCGCCACCTCTTCGGTCAGCGCGCCCTGGTCACACCCCAGCACTACTTGCGGAGTTGATTCGAAATCGGTCCAGATGCTGTCAAAGTACATCGTGGCACCGTTCATGTTGGCCCACAGAATGCGAATTTGAGTGACCGCACTGGCGAGTATGTTGGAGTCGGCCCCGGTGCCGTTGCCTGTGACGTAGTAGCCATAGGGGTGGTCCTCCGACGCGCCCGACCCAGACACGTATGCCTGCGGGTTGCGCATCACAAATGGAATGAAGTTCCAGCCTTCCCGGATAGCGTTACTGTTGAATCCGATGTTCAGGCCGTTCGTGTATGCCGTGCCGGTGGTGGTCAGCGCAATTTCCAGCGTGCCGGCCAGCGTGCCGCCGACTTGATAACCTGGCTGCGCTTCCAGATAGACCCACAGGCCCAGCCGCCCATTCAGCGACTTGATGAGCATGTTTGTGGCGAAAGTGCCAAGCGTGATCGCCTCGCTTGTGTTTAACACAGGCACCACTTTTAGCATGTCGGGCTGGCCGGTGCGCGATGTGATGCCCGACTTGTTCCCGCTGCCATCCCAGCCGGTGTAGCCTTGCGTCAGCACCGGCGTGCCGGTGGTTGCAGTCCACTGACCACTGCCGAATCGAGCAGCTAGTTTCCCAGGTTTGGTGACGGCGCGCGTGATGCTGGATGGTTGGCTCAGGTCGTCGCCCACCATGCGCGCAGTCGGCAGATTCACAGCCCCTGACACCAGTGCTTGGGCTGCCGCCATCTGCGCTGCCGTCAACTGGGCCACGGTCTGCGGCGCAGCCGAGGTTGCAACCCTGCCGCCGCCTATGCACGAAACGCGGAACTGCATATTGTGCAGATAGGGCCCGAATGACGCGCTTGCGGTGATCGGCACCGATTCGACCACCACCCCGGCAATCAGCCGCTGAACAATCGCGCCGGGCCCGGTAAGCAGCGCGAGGCTGAAAACCTGGCCGGCCGGTAGGTCATCGGTTGAGGGGGCTTGAGAGGTAACAATTTCGTTCATGCTTGTCTTTCAGCGTTTAGATTGCTTGGAGCATCTCGTCGATCTGCACGGCCATGTCCGCCTGTGTGGCTTGGTCGAGGCCGACGAACTGCTGCGACACGATGCGCCTCTGCTGTTCGGCGATTGACAGCGGCGGCATGGCGTTGGATCGCATTTCGGCCAGGATGGTGAGCTCTTTCTCCACGTCGGACAGTGAGAAGTCCCTCGGCCATTGCACGGTCGGCGCCTGCGTCATGGCCAGCCACTTGCGGGACAAGTCCCAGGCGTTGCGCTCAAGGTCTTCCATGCGCGACGAGAAACGCGACAACTCGGCATTGATGGTCTGGAAGCGCATCTGCAGCGCGATGCCGGATTCCTGGCCGTTCGAGGTGTTGATGCGCAGGCCGATCTCGTCGATCTGGCCGCGCAGCTTGTCGATGCGGTCGAGGTAGATCCGGGCCGGGCCGTCGGGCGGCGCGATGAAAGCGGGTGTGCTGCCGCTGTGCACCATCAGGTTGTTGGTGCCGATGGTCTCGCCCGCGGCCCGGGCGGCGCCGATGCGCTCTTCGGCGGTCGAGCCGTCAGGAACCTGCATCGTGAGCAGGCTGAAGGTCTGCGCGCGCAGGATCTCGTCGAGCTCGCTGTCTAAGTTGAAAAGGCGTTTCGACAGATCTGCGATGGCAGCGAACGGACCGAAGTGCGGGAAGTCGCCGCCTTCGGTGAAGATCATCAGCGGGCAGACGCCCAGCGGGTGCGGGGCGCCGCCGAGCGGCTTCTTGTATTTGTCGATGGCGGACCACTCGGCCCGGTCAAAGCGCCAGGTGCACGGCGTGCGGACGCCGTCCCCCGTGGTGTAGACGCCAGGGAACTCAGCGAACACGAACCGGCCGTCGTCGCCGATCTCGTACTCGGTCAGCAGCTCGGGCTGGATCGCGGTCCAGACGGGAGCCTTGCGGTCGCGCACCTGATCGGCAAGGCTGCCGGCCACATCAGTCGGCATGTCGACCAGCAGCAGCATGCTGCCACGCGCTTTGGCCTGCTGCATGAACTCCAGCCAGAAGGCATCGACGTTGTTGCCCTTGCCGTCGGCGTCATCGGCAATGGCCTGGTACAGCGCGCTGGGCACGTCGCGCACCGGTGAGCGGGTCGACAGAAAGCCGGTAAAGCGGCTGGCGGCCTGGGCCAGCGGCGAGGCATAGAACGCCAGTTCGTTGCGGCGGGCGAACTTGGCTTCGCTTTCGCGCGGGTACTGCACCAGGTAGGTAGAGCCGATGGAAATAGGCCGGCCGCTGCCGTCGTGGTTGATCGTCGGGCGAAACGGGCCGTCGCCGCGCAGGGCGTGCGCGATGAACTGGAAACGGGCGGTGTCGGTGGATGCCATGGGCCGCGAGGTTGCCACGTGGAGTGCGCACGGCGTGACAACTGCACAGGGTAGGGTCCGGGATGCCTGATCTTGAACACGACCCAAACCACCACGCCAAGGCGAGAGGCCCATGGACATTGACGCATTGAAAGCCGCGCTCGGCGACGAGAAGTTCGCCGCGCTGAAGACCCACATCGACGACCTGACCGGGCAGCGCGACGCCGCTCGCAATGAGTCGATCACCGGCCGCAAGAAGCTGAAGGACGACCTTCTGGGCGCCCAGGCGCTGGCGGCGAGGGCAATGGAAAAGCTCGGCGTCGATAGCGCCGACGACCTCGACGCGCTGCCGGATGCGAAAGGGCAGGGCGACGCGCTGAAGCAGTTCGACGCGAAGGTCAAGCGGCTGGAACGTGAGAACGGCGAGTTGAAGGGCCAGCGCGACGAAGCCCAGGGCAAGCACAAGACCAGCTTGCAGCGCGCGGCCGTGGCCGATGCGCTGGGGCGCCACGAATTCATCGCACGCGATGTGGTCGAGACATTCATCAGCAACCGCCTGGCGTGGGAAGGCGACGAGATTCTGTTCAAGACCGACGACGGCAAGCTTGTCCCGGTGGCGGATGGCGTGGCCGGGATTGCCAAGAGCAGGCCCGAGCTACTGAAGGCAACCGGCACGGGAGGTGCGGGCGTTCGGTCTACCAACGCGGGCGGCGGCGGTGGGCAAAAACAAATGACGCGGGCCGACTTCGACGCCATGTCTCCGACCGCCAGGGTCGAGGCAGCGAAGGCCGGCGTGCAACTGACCTGACACCCAACACCCGAAGGAGCCCACCGTGGCAAACACCCTCACCGGCCTGATCCCGGAGCTGTACTCGAACCTCGATGTCGTGTCGCGCGAACTCGTCGGCATGATCCCGTCCGTGACGCTTGATCCGGTCGCCTCGCGGGCGGCAATGGGCCAAACCGTGCGCAATTTTGTCGCCCCGGCGGCGGTCGCCAGCGACATCGTCCCGGGCTTGACGGCGCCGGACCAGGGCGATCAAACCATCGGCAGCGGAACGCTGTCGATCACGAAGGCTCGCAAGGTGCCGATCCGGTGGAACGGCACGGAAGATCTATCGCTTGCGGCCGGCTTTGGCGGCGCGGCAATCCGCGCGGCCCAGATTCAGCAGGCATTCCGCACCCTGGTCAACGAGATGGAAGCCGACCTGGCCGCCCTGCATGTTTTCTCCAGCCGCGCCGCCGGTACCGCCGGCACCACGCCGTTCGGCACCGCCAACGACTACACCCCGGCGTCGCTGTCGCGGCAAATCCTGGTTGACAACGGCGCTGGCGAAAGCGACCTGCAGCTGGTGATGAACACCGCCGCGGGCGCCAACATTCGCGGCCGGCAGGCGGCGGTGGACGCCGCCGGAACGTCGTCGATCCTGCGCCAGGGCGTGCTGCAGGACATCAGTGGGATGACGCTGCGCGAGTCGGCGCAGATCGTGACGTTCACCAAGGGCACTGGCGCCTCTGCGACGACCAACGCGGCAGGCTATGCCGTCGGCGCAACGGTCATCACCCTGGCCGCGGCCGGCACCGGCACCGTGCTGGCCGGCGACGTGGTGACGTTTGCAGGCGACGCCAACCAGTACATGGTGAGCGTGGGCGATGCGGACGTGTCGAACGCGGGCACTATCACCCTGGCCGCGCCTGGCCTGCGCCGGGCGCTTGCCGCTTCGGCGGTGGCGATCACGCTGGTGGCGACCGCGGCGCGCAACATGGCATTCCGCCGATCAGCCATCGTGCTGGCGACCCGCCTGCCGGCGCTTCCCGATGACGGCGATTCAGCGATCGACCGTACCACCATCACCGACCCGCGCTCGGGGCTCTCGTTCGAGGTTTCGATGTACGCGCAGTACCGCCAGATGTACTACGAGGTGGCGGCGGTTTGGGGCGTGAAGGCGGTCAAGCCAGAGCACATGGCCGCGCTGCTGGGCTGACCAGATGGCCGGCGATCCGCACACCATGCGCGTGATGCCGGCCCACCCGTCGCAAGGCGAGTGGGTTGTCATCAACGCCGACGACTTCGACCCGGTGATGCACGTCGAGTACGACGAGCACACCGCGGCCGATGCCGGCAATCAGGCCAGCACGCCGGCACGGCGCGGCCGGCCGCCCAAAAATCCCGAACTGAAAGGGGCCTGACATGGCAACCGCAGAAAATGCAAAGCTGGAATACGAGGCCGGGCAGAACGCCGTGGCTATGTCGGCGCTTACCAACAGCGGCGACGCGACCACCTTCACCAGCGCCGCGTCGCTGTGGTCAAGCCGCGGCGGCTACACCCCGGTGGTTCGACCGAACGGCGTGTTGACCGGCGGCGCGGTGACGACGCATGCGACCGCCAGCACCGTGACGGTGGCGGCGCTGACGCTGAACCTGGCCGGCGTTGTCACGGCGGTGGTGGCCGGCAGCATCGCTGCCACGCGGCCGGCGACCAACGTCAGCAAGGTGTGCAGCGTGACGGTCAGTAGCGCCGGCGCGCTGGCAGTGGTGGCCGGCACGGACGGCGCGACCACGGCTTTTGTCGAGACGCGCGCGGCGGCCGGCGGCCCGCCGCTGATTCCGGTGGGCTCGGTGGAGATCGCGCAGGTGCGGATGACGACCAGCACCGCGGCGGTGATCGCATCCAGCGAGATCTACCAGGTGGTGGGCTCGCACCGAGAACGGGCCGATTTCCCGCTGTACTCGATCAACTACGAGACCGGCAACGTGATGTTCCTGGCCGCGCTGCCGCTGATTCACACTGGCGCGTTGCCCAAGGGCGTCTTTGCCTCGTTTTCGTCGCCGATCTTTGCCGAGGTGGCGCTGGCGTCTGACTTCGTGCCGCCCGAGACGTCGCACTCGGTGACGTCGACGCAGATCTACGGCACCACGATGGGAAGTTCTTCGAGCACGCTGGGGCAGGGCAGTTTTACCGCCTACCTGGACAGCGGCGTTGGCGATGCGCTGGTGACGCTGAAGAACCAGATCCTGTGGTTCCGCTTCTACCCAGATCGCTACCAAAGCCCTTACCTGCTGACCCAGGGCAAGCTGGGCATTGCGCGCACCTTCCCGGCCGGCGACCAGA
>JANPNF010000425.1:0-3049 GCA_031427315.1 Burkholderiales bacterium
CGGTGCTGCAGCAGCTCGGGGTGCCGTAACGCGTGCTGCTGCTGTGCACCGGCGACATGGGATACGGCTCGGCCAAGACCTACGACCTCGAAGTGTGGGTGCCGGCGCAGAACACCTACCGCGAGATCAGCTCGTGCTCCAACTGCGAGGCCTTCCAAGCCCGGCGCATGCAATCGCGCTACAAGTCGGCGCAGGGCAGAAACGAGTTTGTGCACACCTTGAACGGCTCGGGTGTCGCCGTGGGGCGTGCGTTGGTGGCCGTGCTTGAGAACTACCAAACCGCCGACGGATCGATCACCGTGCCCGACGCACTGCGCCCCTACATGGGCGGCGTGATGGTGTTGAAGGGCTGAGTCTGGGGTGTTTCAGCGCGGTGTGCTGCGCTAGAATCGTAGGCTCCGGTTCTGACCAACCGGCAGCATCGAACGTGCTGGAGAGGTGGCAGAGTGGTCGAATGTACCTGACTCGAAATCAGGCGTACCGCAAGGTACCGTGGGTTCGAATCCCACCCTCTCCGCCAACCATCAAGCAAACACGGGGCCTAGCGCCCCGTGTTTCATTTCTACCTACATCTCTACCTACATTGCGAAGCCCCGTTTTGGCGGCCAAGCTGTGTTTTCAACGCGTCACTGAAAGCGGGTGGCAACAGAGTCGGACGATGTCCCTGTCGACCTATCGGGCGCCGACAGATCACGAACGCGACCCAGAGCAGCCAGCGTCATCAGTCCTTTGGTTGGGTGAGGCAGGCTGCGGTCGATCCTTTCATTCGTGACACTGGCCCATGCCGCGGCAGCGATTCCTTGACTGGGACCGTACACCGGCGCAGATGAATGTTCCGCGTCTTCCCACACCCCGACGATCAACCGCAGCAGCATCCTTTTCGGGCAGGGGCCGAGGCAATGATGGGCGCAACCGCGCTGTTCTCGATCGCCACCGGCGTGTACCCGGCCTCCTTGATGGCGTCGCCAAGCTCAACTGCATCAGCCTTCGTCGGCTCAATTTCCACGCGATGCGTCGCCAAGTCAATCTGGACTGTGGCACCGCTGTCCACCGCCTTGACTGCCTTGGTGATGGTGCTGACGCAGTGGCCGCATGTCATGTCATTCACTTGAAAGTAAATCATGGCGTTTGCCCCGCAAACTTGTGGATGAGCTTCCTACTGTGGACATTGCCACCGTGGGAAGGTCAAGCGGGCCGCACCAATACCCGCGAAGGGATCAAGGGTGTCCCATAAAGTCCCGCTTTCCCACCTTGACATGGTGGGGGTCGATGGTTCGAGTCCATTCGCGCCTACCAAATTCGGTAGGAAGATCAAGCACTTAGCCGAAAGGCTAGGTGCTTTTTTCTTGGCGGTACGGAAAAAGTACGGAAAACGGCGCCCTATGCTGGCCGCTTCAGGGCTACCTGGGCCGGTTGTCCCAAGCAATCTTGTTTCGCATCATTCGGCCCGAAGCGCGGCAACCCCGTCCGACGGCCCGCCCCTGTCGGCCACCGTCTGACGCGACGGCCGCGCACCGCGAAATCAGACTGCCGAACGGTTTAGAAAACGTGAAATGTGGCGAACTGAGCGCCTCGACAACTTGGCCAGCCGAACGGTCGTCGCGGTCAATGGAACGCCGGAGTTCAACGTAGCGACGTTCGCGTTCCTGTTCAACTTCGCGTGGGAGATCCTGCAGGCGCCTTAGTACGCCAGCATGGCGAGCATGCCCCACGCGCAGGTGCCCCAGACCTGCCTTCAGGCCACCGTGGATGACATGGTCATCATGCTGCTGGCCTATGGCGCTATCGCTACGGTCGCGCGCAGTCGAAGCTGGATCGTGGTGGCGAGCGGATCGGCGTCGTGATCACTACCGTCAGCGAGTGGCTGGCGACGTGTGGACAGTGTGTGCAAAGCTGAAACTACTGTGGTGAGCCGCTCAGTTCTGTACTTAACGACCGACGTGTGCGGAGGCCATTGGCGAGCCCGAGTGTCTGCTGTCGAGTAGCGAGTCGAGGGTCTCTTCACGACCCACAAGCGATATTCGTTCAGCCGGCTTGATGGCTCCGAAGCCGACATCGGTCCATGGACCGCCCCTGTTTTTGAGCAGGCTACTTCTTGGCGCTGCGCCACTGCGCCAGCAGCGTCGTCAGATCAACGTAATCGACTGGCTTGGTCAGGTGCGCATCGAACCCCGCATCGCGCGAGCGTCGGCGGTCATCGTCATGGCCCCACCCAGTTATCGCGATCAGCATGACGCCGTCGACGCCATTTCGCTGCGCGCGAATCCGGCGCGCCGCCTCGTAGCCGTCGAGTTTAGGCAAGCCGATGTCGAGCAGCACCACGTCGGGCGTCCAATGCGCAGCCGCTTCCACGGCGTGCAGCCCGTCCTGGGCGATGCGGGCTTCGTGGCCGTCGAGCTCCAAAAGAAAGGCCATGCTGTCGGCCGCGTCCTGGTTGTCGTCCACGACCAGGATGCGCAGCGGAGCCGGTTTCAGGGGTTGCACTGCGAAGTGCACTTTCGGCGGCGCACTCAGCTCGGCAAGCATTTGCAGGCGCACCACGAACTCGGTGCCGCGGCCCACGCCGCCGCTGTGGGCTTCGACACTGCCGCCGTGCATCTCGACCAGGGTCTTCACCAGCGTCAAGCCCAGGCCCAGGCCGCCGCGCGAACGTTCCAACGATGTATCGAGTTGCACGAACATGTCGAAGACGTGCGCAAGGTATTCGGCGGCGATGCCCACGCCGTTGTCTTCGACCCGAATGACAGCCTGGTGGCCGTCGGGCTCGACGGTGAGTCGGATACGTCCGCCCCGCTCGGTGAACTTGCAGGCGTTGTGGAGCAGGTTGCCCAGGACCTGATTTAGGCGCGCCGGGTCGGCGCTCACATGAATGGGCTCGGCTGGCAAGGTGATCGTCAGCTCATGGTTCATGTTCGCGAAAAGCGGCCGCACGGTTTCGACGGCCTGACGCACGAGCGCGGCCAGTTCCACACGTTCGCGCTTCAGCTCGATCGTGCCGTGGCTGATGCGGCTCACATCGAGCAAGTCGTCCACGAGCCGCACCATCTGC
>JANPNF010000426.1:0-5091 GCA_031427315.1 Burkholderiales bacterium
ACTTTGCCGCCCCCGAGGCACTGGCTGCCACGGTGCGCGCCGTGGCGCCGACCTGGATCGTCAATGCCGCGGCCCACACCGCGGTCGACAAGGCTGAGGGCGAGCCCGACCTGGCGCGCGCCATCAATGCCACCGCCCCGGGCGTGCTGGCGCGGGAAGCAGCGGCCCTCGGCGCCACGCTGTTGCACTACAGCACCGACTATGTGTTCGACGGCAGCGGCAGCACGCCCTGGGTGGAAGACGCCCCCACCGGCCCGCTCAGCGTCTACGGCGCCACCAAGCTGGCAGGCGAGGAGGCGATACGCCACAGCGGCTGCACGCACCTGATTCTGCGCACCAGCTGGGTCTACGCGGCGCGCGGCGGCAATTTCGCCAAGACGATGCTGAAGCTGGCGGCCGAGCGCGGCGCCTTGAAAGTCATCTCCGACCAGATCGGCGCGCCCACCGGCGCCGACTTGCTGGCCGATGTCTCGGCGCATGCGCTGCGTCAACTGGCGCACCAGCCCCAGCTCAGCGGCACCTACCACGCCGTCGCCGCCGGCCACACCAGCTGGCATGGCTACGCGCAGCACGTGATCGAACACGCGCGCGCCGCGGGCCGGCCGATCCGGGTGGCGCCGGGCGCCATCGAAGCGGTGCCCACCAGCGCATTTCCGACGCCGGCGCAGCGGCCGCGCAATTCGCGGCTGGACACCCGCAAGCTGCAGGACGGCTTCGGCTTGCGCCTGCCCGCCTGGCAGACTGGCGTCGATCGCCTGCTGGCGGAAATCCTGTGACTCCCCACTCGCACGAACCATCCGCATGAACGCACCCGGCCGAAAAGGCATCCTGTTGGCCGGCGGCTCCGGCACCCGCCTGCACCCGGCGACGCTGGCCATCAGCAAGCAGCTGCTGCCGGTCTACGACAAGCCGATGGTCTATTACCCGCTGAGCACGCTGATGCTGGCCGGCATCCGCGACATCCTCTTGATCAGCACGCCGCAAGACACCCCGCGCTTCGAGGGCCTGCTGGGCAATGGCAGCCGCTGGGGCATCCACATCAGCTACTGCGTGCAGCCCAGCCCCGATGGGCTGGCGCAGGCCTTCATCCTTGGCAAGCACTTCGTTGGCGGGGCCCCGAGCGCACTGGTGCTTGGCGACAACATCTACCACGGCCACGATCTGCAGGGCCTGCTGTCGGCCGCTGATGAGCGCACCAGCGGCGCCTCGGTGTTCGCGTATCACGTGCACGATCCGGAGCGCTACGGTGTCGTCGCTTTCGATGACCAGCAGCGCGCACTCAGCATCGAGGAAAAGCCGAAGGCACCGAAGAGCAACTACGCGGTCACTGGCCTGTATTTCTACGACGACCAGGTCTGCGACATCGCCGCCGACATCCAACCTTCCGCACGCGGCGAGCTGGAGATCACCGACGTCAACGCCCGCTATCTGGCGCAGGGGCAGTTGAACGTCGAGATCATGGGCCGCGGCTATGCGTGGCTCGACACCGGCACGCACGACAGCCTGCTCGAAGCCGGCCAGTTCATCGCCACGCTGGAAAAGCGGCAGGGCCTGAAGGTGGCGTGCCCCGAGGAAATCGCCTTCCGCTCCGGCTGGATCGACGCGGCCCAGCTGGAAGCACTCGCCCGCCCGATGCTGAAGAACGGCTACGGCCAGTACCTGATGCAAATCGTTAACAACCAGGTGTTCTGATGAAGGTGACCCCGACGGCCATCGATGGCGTGTTGATTCTGGAGCCCCGGGTGTTCGGCGATGACCGCGGCTTCTTTCTGGAGAGCTTCAATCAGCAGGCCGTCAACGACGCCGTGGGCCAAGACACTCGCTTTGTGCAAGACAACCACTCGCGCTCCGCGCGTGGCGTGTTGCGCGGCCTGCACGGCCAACGCGAGCCGCACGCGCAAGGCAAATTGGTGCGCGTGACGCAGGGCAGCGTGTTCGATGTGGCGGTCGACGTGCGCCGCGGCAGCGCCACCTTCGGCCTGTGGGTGGGCGTCGAGCTGAGCGGTACCAACCACCGGCAGCTGTGGATTCCGCCGGGCCTGGCGCACGGCTTTTTGGTGACCAGCGACAGCGCTGATTTTCTCTACAAAACCACCGGCTACTACCGCCCCGATGCCGAGTTCGCGATCCGCTGGGACGACCCCACGCTGGCGATCGCCTGGCCGCTGAACGGCATCGCACCCGCGTTGTCAGCCAAGGACGCCGCGGCGCCGCGGCTCGGCGCCTGAACCGCCGATGACCTCCACGCACACCTCGGGGCCTGGCTCGCTGCCTCCCGCATGAGCTTTCTGCTGCTGAGCTTTACCGTGTCGTTGTTAAGCACCCTGGCGGTGCTGCGTTCGAGCGACCTGCACAGCGGTCTGTCGGCCGACACCGAGATCTCGGGGCCGCAAAAATTTCACCAGCGCCCGGTTCCGCGGGTGGGCGGTGTGGGGGTTCTGCTAGCGGTTTTTGCGGGCACGCTGCTGGCGCAGTTCACTCGCCCAGCGCTGAGCGAGTCGCTGTGGCTGCTGCTGGTGTGTGCGATGCCAGCCTTCGTCGGGGGCCTCGCCGAAGACCTGACCAAGAAGGTGTCGGCATCGCGGCGGCTGATCGCCGCGGTCGCCTCGGCCGGCCTTGCGGTGTGGCTGCTCGAAGCGGTGGTGCGGCACACCACCATCCCGGGCGTGGATCCGCTGATCCGCATGGAGCCGTTTGCCGTCGCGCTGACGCTGCTGGTGGTGAGTGGCGTGTCCAACTCGATCAATATCATCGACGGCTTCAACGGGCTGGCGTCGATGTGCGTGCTAATCATGCTGATGGCGCTCGCGTATGTGGGGCTGCAGGTGCAAGACCGGCTGGTGTTGACCGCCGCGTTGATTGCGGCCGGCGCTGTGCTGGGCTTCTTCGTCTGGAATTTCCCCGGTGGCTTGATCTTCCTGGGCGACGGCGGCGCCTATCTGCTCGGTTTTCTGGTCGCCGAGCTCGGCGTGCTGTTGATCGTGCGCAATGCCGATGTGTCGCCGCTGTTCCCGCTGTTGCTGTGCGCGTACCCCATCTTCGAGACGCTGTTCTCGATGTACCGGCGCAAGGTGCTCAAGGGTGTCGCCTCGTCACAGCCTGATGGCATTCACATGCACACCTTGATCCACCGCCGCCTGGTGCGGCAGATGATCGGCGACGCTTCCACGCAGCGGCTCACTGCCCGAAATTCGATGACCTCGCCCTACCTCTGGCTGCTGTGCAGCCTGTCGGTGATTCCAGCCGTGCTGTGGTGGCGCAACACCGCCGTGCTGAGCGGTTTCCTCGCGCTGTTCATGGTGTCGTATGTGCTGCTCTACTGGCGCATCGTGCGCTTTCGGGTGCCGAAGTGGCTGTTACCGCGCCGTTGAACCGGCGGCGCTCGACCGGCCTTCAGGGCGGTTGGTATTCGGGAACGAAGCGGGCCAGCGCCGCGCGCTGATCGGCTGGCGATCGCCCGTGCTGCGATTGCGCGAGCCACTGCAGCAGATCGTTGGTCCACGCTTCCGTGGCATCGTCGTTGAGCCGCGCGATGCGCAGCCGCGGATGGGCTGAGGGCTGCGTCAGGTCGTTGTCGGCCAGCAGTTCTTCATAGAGCTTCTCGCCCGGCCGCAGGCCACTGAAGACGATGCCGATCTCGCGCTCGCGGTGGCCGGCGAGGCGGATCAGGTCGCGCGCGAGCTCGACGATCTTCACCGGCTCGCCCATGTCCAGCACATAGACCTGTCCGCTGCGCGCCAGCACCGCCGATTGCAGCACCAGCCGCACCGCCTCGGGAATGGTCATGAAGTAGCGCGTGATGTCGGGGTGCGTCACCGTCACCGGGCCACCGCGCGCAATCTGTTCTTTGAATTTCGGGATCACGCTGCCACTCGACCCCAGCACATTGCCGAAGCGCACCGCCGAAAACACCGTGGCCAAGCCGAGTGTGGCCAGGTGCGACAGCACGCGTTCGGCCGCGCGTTTGCTGGCGCCCATCACATTGGTCGGGTTGACCGCCTTGTCGGTGCTGATCATCACGAAGCGTTCAGCACCGCTCTCCATCGCAGCCAGCGCGGCATGGTGCGTGCCCAAAGTGTTGTTGTGCAGCGCGGCCCAGGCGTTGTCGTCTTCCATCAGCGGCACATGTTTGAAAGCAGCCGCGTGGAACACCAGCTGCGGGCGGTGCGCCGCGAACGTGGCACGCAGATGGGCCAGGTCTTTCACATCGCCCATCAGCCGCGCCAGCGGCAACGCGGGGTGCAGCTCGCCGAGCTGCTGTTCGATCTGGTACAGCGCATATTCGCTCAGCTCGTACAGCACGAGGCGCCCCGGGCCGTAGCGGGCGATCTGTCGGCACAGCTCGCTGCCGATCGAGCCACCGGCGCCGGTCACCAGCACCGTCTTGCCCGACACCAGCTCGGCGATGCCTGCCTCGTCGAGCACCACCGGCTCGCGGCCCAGCAAATCGTCGGGCTCGATCGCGCGGATGCGCTCAACGCGCGCGCTGCCCGATTGCAGCTCGCTGACCGAGGGCACCGTCAGCACCGGCAGGGCGGTGGCGGCGGCCAGCTCGATCGCACGCCGCCGCTGTGCCGCGGTGGCGCTCGGCAGCGCAGTGATGATGTGTGTGGCCCCGGCGATCACACGCGGGTCGTTCACCTCGTCGAAGCGGCCCAGCACCGGCGCGCCGGAGATGCGCGCGCCGCGCTTGGCCGGGTCGTCGTCGAGCAGCCCGAGCACTGTCCAGCCCTGCTGCGGCAGGCCGGCGACCAGCAGCCGCGCGGCTTCACCGGCGCCCATCACGATGGCGCGCCGCGCCTTGCCGTGGCCCGCGCCGTTCGCACCGGTGATCTGTGCGCGCGCGTGTTCGTAAAGCATTCGGTAGGCGATGCGCGTCATGCACAGCCCCATCAAGGTGACGATCGGATGCAAGGCCAGCACCGCGCGCGGTATTTGGTAGAGCTGCAGCATCAACACGCCGGTGGCGCACAGCGCGCCTGCGATGCCGCAACTCCAGGTCAGCCGCTTGACCTCGCCGAAGCCCGAGAAGCGCCACATGCCGCGGGGCACGCCTGCCGCGACGAACACCGACAGGTAGGTCACCACGAC
>JANPNF010000427.1:0-6646 GCA_031427315.1 Burkholderiales bacterium
ACCGCGAGTTCGTGCGACTGGCGCTGGCCGACACCGACCGCCGCGTCGGCGAAGGTAAGCCGGTGGCGCCAAGCTTCATGCTGGCCTGCATGCTGTGGCACGACGTGCAGTCTCAGTGGGGAGCAACTGAAGGCCCGCGGCGAGCCAGCGGTCGCCGCGCTTCAGCAGGCAGTGGGGGCCATCTTCGATGCGCGCATCGGCGACATCTCAGGGCGCGGCAAGCTGGGCGGCGACATGCGCGAGATCTGGCTGATGCAGCCCCGCTTCGAGCGCCGCGTCGGCAACGCGCCGTTCGCGCTGGTCGAGCAGCCGCGATTTCGCGCGGGTTTCGATTTCCTGCGCCTGCGCGCCGATGCGGGCGAAGCGTCGGATGAGCTGGCGCGCTGGTGGGAGGATTTCTCGCTGGCCGATGAAGACGAGCGCCGTCGCCTGATGGAATCGGTGCGCGGGCGCGACGCCAGGCAGGACGGCAAACGCCCCGCGAAGACAGCCCCGGCCGCGAAATCCGACGAGGAATCCGATGTGGAAATGGTGAGCGCTGCCGAGCCGGCCAAAAAGCGTCGCCGACGTCGCCGCAAGCCGTCTGAAGCAGGCGCCGCGGTGGCCTCTGAAGGCGGCGAGCCCGACGCGGTGTGACCGAGTCGCTCGCCTGCATCGGCCTCGGCGCCAATCTGGGCGATGTGCGGGCGGTGCTGTCGGCGGCGTATTTGCAATTGCAGCAGCTGCCCGGCACGCGGCGCCACCGCTGCTCGCCGTGGTTTCGAAGTGCACCGCTCGACGCCGGTGGCCCCGACTACCTGAACGCGGTCGCTTGCTTCGACACCACCTTGTCACCGCAGGCGTTGCTCGACGCGCTACAAGGCATCGAGCGCCACTACGGACGCGAGCGCCCGTATCGCAACGCACCACGCACGCTGGACCTCGACGTGTTGTTGTATGGCGACCGGCAGATCGCCACGCCCACGCTCACCGTGCCACACCCTCGGATGCACGAACGCGCCTTCGTGCTGCTGCCGCTGGCGGCTTTGCTGCCAGATGTGGTGATCCCCGGCCGCGGCCCGCTCAGTACGCTGATGTCTTCGGTGGCGGGGCAAGCGGTGCAGCGGACTGACTGACAGCCGCTGCCTCGGTCTCGACCTGGTACTCGAAGTAGCGCTGGGCCACGAACGCGATGGTCGCCATCAGCACCCCGGCACCGACCATCAAGGCCGTCATCGCCCCGAGCACCGCGGCCCAGCCGCTGCGCGATGCGGGTCGGCCCGCATTGAAGCGCGCGTTCCATTTGTCGTCGCTGGCCAGGCCATACACGATGGCGCAGAGCATCGAGGCCGCAATCGTGATGCCGACGAAGGGAATCAACACCCACGCCAGGTGGTCGTCCTGGCCCAGCGACCGGGCCCGCTGCACGCCGTACACGCCGATCAGCGTGGGCAGCGGGTGCAACCAGCCGGGCAGGTCGCGAAAACCGTGCAGGTAGAAACGGTGCAGGCCGAGCGAGCCGCCGACGATGGCGATCCAGGTGGCGAGGGCCTTCGATTTGTCGGCAGACGGGGTGGGTTCGATGGTGGTCATTCGTTTGTAGGGGAAGACGATTCTGCGCCAGAGCCCAGTGGCCGTTGCATCAACACCACGTCCAGCCAGCGCTCGAATTTCCAGCCGACGGCGGTCAACAGCCCGGCAGGCTCGAAACCCAGCGCGCGGTGCAGCCCGAATCGAGGCGGCGTTCGCGGTGTCGCCGATCACCGCGATCATTTGCGTCGCGCCGCGTGCTTCGCACTGCGCGATCAGTTCGGCCAGCAGCAGGCTGCCGATGCCCAGCCTCCGGCAGTCCAGCGCCGGGTTGCACATGCCACCCGTAAACGCGCGTCAACGCGTTGATGTCGACGGGCATGCAGGGTCGAATCAGCAGCGGCGAGGTCACGGAGGTTGGAAATTCGGCGATCACGCGGTTTACAATGGAGGGTTCACGTGACGGCTGGTGCGTTCGCGGCGCTTCGATGCGCCGGGGATTCGTCAGCGTATCTACGGCACGGATTTTCGTTGTGGCCCAGTGGCTGCAACCCATGTTCTGCGCGACCGGAGTGTCTCCCGGATGCGGCGGGCAACCCATCATTCAAGGAAATACCATGGTTGTGATTCGTCTTGCTCGCGGCGGCGCCAAGAAGCGCCCTTTCTTCAACATCGTCGTCACCGACTCGCGCATCCGCCGTGATGGCCGGTTCATCGAACGCGTCGGCTTTTACAACCCGGTCGCCTCCGGTGGCGAGCAGCCGCTGCGCATCGCCTTCGACCGCATCGACTACTGGGCCGGTACCGGCGCACGCCTGTCGCCGACGGTGGCGCGCCTGGTCGCGCAGGCCAAGGCCGCAACGGCCTGAGTCTGAATTGACCGTCGGCGCCCGCGCCCCGTTCCACACGCCGGTAGCAGCCCATGGCTGATCCCGGTGCCGACACGGCGTTTTGGCCTGACGACGCAATCGAGGTCGGCATCATCATCGATGCCTGGGGTGTCAAGGGCTGGTTCAAGGTCAAGGCGTTTTCCGCCGACCCGCAGGCGCTGTTCTCGTCGAAACGCTGGCTGTTGAAGCCGCCCGAAACTCCCGGACCGAGGGCGGTGGTCAATACCCAGCCCTTGCCTCCGCTGCTGAATATCGTGGCCGTCAAGCATCATGGCGATCTGGTGGTGGCGCTGGCCCAGGATGTCGTTAACCGGCCCGGTGCCGAGGCCTTGCGCGGCGCCCGCGTGTTCGTGTCGCGCGGCAGCTTTCCGACCGCAGGCCGCGACGAGTACTACTGGGTCGATCTGGTCGGCCTGACGGTGGTCAACCGCGAGGGTGAAAGCCTGGGCGAAGTCGTCGGCCTGATCGACACCGGACCGCACAGCGTGCTGCGCGTGGCTGCGGTTGGCGTCACCGCCGAGGCCGACCAGCGGCTGATCCCCTTCGTCGCCGCTTTCGTCGATGCGGTCAGCCTGCCCGAGCGACGTATCACCGTCGACTGGGGCCTGGATTACTGACCGCCGTCTGGACGCTGCCATGCGCTTCGACGTCATCACGCTGTTTCCTGAGCTGTTCGAGCCGCACCTGATCCACGGGATCACGCGGCGCGCGTATGAGTCGGGGCAGGTCGACGTGCGGCTGTGGCCGCTGCGCGACTTTGCCGATGGCCAGTACCGCCGCGTCGATGACCGGCCCTACGGCGGCGGACCCGGCATGGTGCTGCTGGCCGAGCCGCTGGAGCGCGCCTTGGCGGCGGTGCGCGCCGCACGCCAAACTGATGCGGCGAGCGCAGGAGCGGCCCTCCCTCTCCAAGCCCCGGTGATTCACTTCACGCCCACAGGGCGACGCATCGACCAGGCCCTCGTGCGCGAGATGGCCACTGGCCCAGGTGCGGTACTGCTGTGCGGCCGCTACGAAGGGATCGACCAGCGCGTGCTCGATCGCCATGTCGATGTCGAGCTGAGCCTGGGCGACTTCGTGCTGTCGGGTGGTGAACTGCCAGCGCTGGCCTTGCTCGACGCGGTGGCACGGCTGCAGGACGGCGTGTTGGGTGACGCGCAATCACACCAGCAGGACAGCTTTTCCGACGGTCTGCTCGAAGGGCCGCATTACAGCCGCCCCGAGCTGTTGGCCACCGACGACGGCCCGCTGCCGATTCCGCCGGTGCTGCTGTCGGGCCACCACGGCCGCATCGCGCGCTGGCGCCGGGAGCAGTCACTGGCGCTGACGGCTCGCCGCCGGCCCGATCTGATCGCGGCGGCGCGGGCGGCAATGCAACTCAGCGCCGAAGATGAGCGTTTTCTGGCGGTGCTCCACATATACTAGAAGGCTTTTCTGATCCTCTGCCACGCCCGGCCGCAAGACGTCGTTTTTTGACGCTGCAGGTTCGGAACAATTCCTCCACCAAGCGTGGGCAAGATCACACGGAGACACCATGGACCTGATCCAAACCCTCGAGCAAGAGGAAATCGCCCGCCTGAACAAGACCATCCCCGCCTTTGCGCCGGGTGACACGGTCATCGTCAACGTCAACGTCGTTGAAGGCACCCGCAAGCGCGTGCAGGCCTACGAAGGCGTCGTGATTGCCAAGCGCAATCGCGGCCTGAATTCGAGCTTCATCGCCCGCAAGATTTCCAGCGGCGAAGGCGTCGAGCGCACGTTTCAGTTGTACAGCCCGTTGATCGCCTCGATCGAAGTCAAGCGCCGCGGTGATGTGCGCCGCGCCAAGCTGTACTACCTGCGCCAGCGCTCGGGCAAGTCGGCACGCATCAAAGAGAAGCTGGGCTGACCGAAGGTCAGCCTTGCGTGCAGGCGCGAAGCCGGCTTCCGGCGCAACCTGGCGCAGCCAATTATGTTAAAGGCCGGCCTGGTGATCACAGCTGTCTAAGCCGCCTCCCAAGGCGGCTTTTTCAATTCGGAGGACCTCGATGCCGCTGAGTTTCGATCCGCAACAGTGCCCGGTGCTGAAGGTCGACGACCACCTTCCGGCGGTTCCGCGCGATCGACTGACGGCGCACGCCTTGCGCGAACGGTTTCAACGCCCGCCGGTATGGCAGCCGGAACATCTGGCCGATCGCCTGCACCTGCCGCGGGCGCCGGTGCATGCCTCGGTGCTTGTGCCGCTGGTGGTGCACGGCGACGAGATCACGGTGCTGTTGACCCGACGTGCCGAGCACCTCAGCGACCACCCCGGGCAAATCAGCTTTCCCGGCGGCCGGGCAGAACCTGAGGACCTGACCGCGATCACCACCGCGCTGCGCGAAGCCGAAGAAGAGATCGGTCTGGTGCGCGACTTCGTTGAGGTGCTGGGCACCTTGCCGCACTACACCACCGTCACCGGCTACATCGTCACGCCGGTGGTGGCGCTGGTGCAGCCCGGCTTCAGCCTGCGGGTCGATGCGTCCGAGGTGGCCGAGGTGTTCGAGGTGCCGCTGGCCTACTTGATGAAGCCCGCCCACCACCGGCGTCATGCGGTGCTGGATGACACCGGCCGGGGCGACAACGCCCGTGAATTTCTGTCGATGCCGTGGATGACGCAGGCGGCCGATGGATCGCCGAAGTCTTGTTTCATCTGGGGCGCCACCGCGGCGATGCTGCGCAATTTCTACCGCTTCGTCTCGGCCTGATTCCCCGGGAGATGGAGCGACCGGCCGGTATCATCCGTCGCGATGAGCCTTTTCTCCGTCCTATTGGCGCTGCTGCTCGAACAGCTCAAGCCTTTGCAGCGCGGCACGGCGATCCATTCGGCGATGACCTCATGGCAGCGCTGGGTCGGCCGGAATTTCGATGCGGGCCGCGACCGCCACGCTTGGGTGGTGTGGACCATCACCGTCGTTCTGCCGAGTCTGCTCATTTGGGGGGTGCATGCCGGTCTTGCGCACTACAGCCTGCTGCTCGGGCTGGTGTGGAATGTGGCGGTGCTGTACCTGACGCTAGGCTTTCGCCAGTTCAGCCACTACTTCACCGACATCCGCGATGCGCTCGAGCGCGAAGACGAACTCGAGGCGCGCCGGCTGCTGACCGAGTGGCGTCACCTTGATGTCAGCGAGTTGCCGCGCACCGAGCTGCTGCGCCATGTGATCGAGCATTCGCTGCTCGCGGCGCATCGCCATGTGTTCGGCGTGTTCTTCTGGTTCGTCGTGCTGTCGTCTCTGGGCTTAGGGCCGGCCGGCGCAGTGTTGTACCGCTGTGCCGAATTCGCGAGCCGCTACTGGGCCTTTCGCAGCCGCACCATCGGCGAGCCGACCAACGAGCGCTTGCTGGCCTTGTCGCAACGCCTGTTCGGCCTGATGGACCGCATCCCGGCCCGGCTGACCGCCTTCGGCTTCGCGGTGGTCGGCAACTTCGAGGAAGCGATCAACGGCTGGCGCCGCGATGCCGAGCTGTGGCGGCACCCGAACGAAGGCATAATCCTGGCCGCCGCCGCTGGCGCGGTCGGTGTGCAACTGGGCGGCATGGCCGCGCCGGGCGTGACCCCGGACCGGTCGAAGACTTTCGATAAGGGCGTGGGCTTCGAAGACCTGACCGCCGTCGGCTCGACCGCAGGCATGACACCTGTGCTCGGCCACCTGCGCAGCATCGTTGGCCTGGTGTGGCGCTCGGTGGTGCTGTGGATGTTTCTGCTGGCCTTGCTGACGCTGGCCAATCTGATCGGTTGAGCTCGGTGGGCGACATCCTCTGTCGCCTGCGCGTTCTTACCAGCGCGTGCCTTCCAGCTCCTGCCTGATCTCGCCGTAGATGCGGTAGCGCGATTCGCTGATCGCGCCCTGCGCCAGTGCCTCGCGCACGCCGCAGCCCGGCTCCTGGCGGTGGGTGCAGTTGTAGAAGCGGCAGCGCGTCGAGGCCTCGCGCAGATCGGGCATCAGCGCTGGCAGCTTCTGCGCATCGACCTGTTTCAGGCCGAATTCCTGAAAGCCCGGTGAATCGATCAGGCCACTGTGGCGTTCGGCATCCAGCCAGTACCACTGGGTTGCGGTGGTGGTGTGCCGGCCCGAGTTCAGCGCCTGCGACACCTCGCCGACCTGCGCGCGCGCATCGGGCGCCAGCAGGTTGATCAGTGTGCTCTTGCCGGTACCGCTTGGGCCCAGCACCAGCGAGGCCTGGCCCGCCATCAGCGGCGTCATCAATGCACGCGAGGCCTCGGGCTG
>JANPNF010000428.1:0-17530 GCA_031427315.1 Burkholderiales bacterium
CACCGGTCGGGTCGAGGTCGAGGATCAGACCCGCTACCTGCGCCTGGGTGATGGTCAGCGCAACGAGGTTGATCGCAAGTCGGCTGAAAAGACGCTGTCGCGCTTCGATCGCTACGACGTGGTCATCGGCGACCGGCTCGCTTCGCCCACCGACAACCTGCCACCCAAGGCACGCTCGACGCTGACGCTGTTGACCAAACCGTCGCCTGAACACCTCGGCGAGCTGACGTGGCGGCTGGGCCTGATACTGGCCGCTGCCAACATGGTTCTGTTGGCGATCGGGCTGGCAGCGAGCAACCCGCGGCGCGCCAGTAACTGGAACCTGATCTTCGCGTTGCTGAGCTTCATCGTGTACTACAACCTGATCAGCCTGTCGCGGGCCTGGGTGTCCAGCGGCAAGATGGGAATGGGCTCGGCCTTGCTGCTGACGCACGGGGTGGCACTGCTGCTGGCGGTTTATCTGATGTGGCAGCACGATTCGACCAAGCGCCGACCGCGCCGCGCTTCCAACGCCAACCCCAACGCCGCCACCTGATGCAATTGGCCCGGATGAAGACGGTACGCCGCCTGTTTTATGTCGACATCTCGGTGTCGGTGATGTTTATATCGCTGGCCTTCCTGTCGTTGTTTCTGTTCATCGATCTGGTCGATGCGCTGTCGGACATCGCCAAGGGCGGCGGCTCAATCGGCCTTGCCGCGCTGGCCAGCGTGCTGGACGTGCCCGGCCACTTCTATGAACTGGCGCCGATCATGGTGCTGATCGGCACCATCTACACCCTGTCGCGGATGGCGCAATCGTCGGAGTTCACCATCTTGCGCACCAGCGGTCTCGGGCCCTGGCGCGCGCTGCGCCTGCTGGCCAGCCTGGGTTTGGCATTCGCCGCACTGACCTTCCTGGTTGGCGACTATCTGGCGCCTTACTCGGAGAACAAGGGCGTCGATTTGCGGGCCGTGATGCGCGGCAGCCTGAGCCACGGGCGCGCGGGCGTTTGGATCAAGGACCGGCAACGCACGCCCGACGGCGATCGCTCGTACTCCATCAACATCGGACGCACCGGTTCGCAGGGCGAGATGCTGGCGGTGAACATTTTCGAGTTCGAAGAGGACGGCAAACTGACGCGGCAGATCACCGCGGCCTCGGGTCGCATCGATGACCAAGGCCATTGGGCATTGTCGAACGTGCACATCACGCGGTGGCTCACCAGCGACGTCGGCCAGTTGCCGCGCGTTGCCGCTGAGTCGCTCGATACCTGGCAATGGACCTCTGGGCCTTCGGCCGACGTGGTCGCCTCGGCGTTGCTGCCGGTCTCCACGATGTCGACGCTGGAGCTGTGGCGCTACATCGACCACCTCGACGTCAATGAACAGGCGATACAGGCCTATGAAATCCAGTTCTGGAAGCGCGCGCTGTACCCGTTCGCCTGCCTGGTGATGGTGTGTCTGGCGCTGCCGTTCGCCTATCTGCACGCGCGTGCCGGCGGCATCAGCCTGAAGGTGTTCGGCGGCATCATGCTGGGCATCGCCTTCATCTTGCTCAACAGCCTCGCCAGCCACCTGGGATTGCTGCGCAACTGGACACCCTGGGTCGCCGCTGCCGCGCCGAGTGTGCTGTTTTTGCTGATGTCGATGGGCGCGTTTGCCTGGCTGGTGCGTTACCGATGAACACTGAGAACACCGGCCTGCTGCTGTTCGCCCACGGCGCCCGCGATCCGAATTGGGCCCTGCCCTTCGAAGCGGTGCTGTGCCGCGTGCGTGAGCAGGCGCCGGGCCTGCTGGTGAGCTTGAGTTTTCTCGAATTCACGACGCCGACGTTGGTCGATGCCGGCGCCGCGTTGGCTGCGGCGGGCTGCACCCGCGTGACCATCGTGCCGCTGTTTCTCGGCACCGGTGGCCATGTGCGCAAAGACTTGCCGCTGTTGATCGACGCACTGCGCAGCGCCCATCCCCAGGTGGCGTGGGCGCTCCAGGCGTCGATCGGCGAATCGCCCGATGTGATCGAAGCGATGGCCACCACGGCCCTGCGGGCCACAGACTCGGCCACCACGCTATGAACCTGCACCAGTTTCGATTCGTTCAGGAAGCGGTCCGCCAGAACCTCAATCTGACGGAAACCGCCAAGGCGCTGTTCACCTCACAGCCGGGTGTGTCGAAGGCCATCCTCGAGCTCGAAGGCGAGCTGGGAGTCGACATCTTCGCGCGCCACGGCAAGCGGCTGCGCCGCGTCACCGAGCCGGGCGCAGAGGTGCTGAAAGCCATCGAGATCATCATGCGCGAGGTCAACAACTTGAAGCGCATCGGCGACGAGTTCTCGAACCAGGACGCCGGCACGCTGTCGATCGCGACCACCCACACGCAGGCCCGCTATGTGCTGCCCGAACCGGTGGCACGGCTGCGCAAGCGCTTTCCGAAAGTTAACGTCAGCCTGCACCAGGGCAACCCGCAACAGGTCGCGCGGATGGTCATCGAGGAAGTGGCCGAGGTCGGGCTGGCCACTGAATCGCTGGACCGTTTCAGCGAGCTGGTCACACTGCCCTGCTACGAATGGCAGCATGTGATCGTGATGCCGACCGGCCACCCGCTGGCGCAGGTCGAGCGGCTGACCATCGAGCAGCTCGCGCTCGAGCCGTTGATTTCCTACCACCCGACCTTCACCGGCCGCACCCGCATCGACCAGGCCTTCGACGCGCGACGCCTGAAACCGAATGTGGTGCTCGAAGCGATCGACTCCGACGTCATCAAGACCTACGTACGGCTGGGCCTGGGCATCGGCATCGTGGCCGAGATGGCGGTGCGCGACGACCCGCCGGGCGGCGATCTGGTGTGGCGCCCGGCGGGGCAGTTGTTCGGCCAGAACGTGGCGCGCATCGCCTTCAAGCGCGGCGCGTATCTGCGCAACTTCGTCTATGTGTTCGCCGAGATGGTGTCCGAACGGCTCAGTCGGGCGCTGATCACCCGCAGCCTCGGCGGATCGGCGGCGTCTGGCGAATGAAGCCCGCGGGCCACACCCCAGTGCTGAGCAGCCGTCTGCCGCAGGTCGGCACGACGATTTTCAGCGTGATGTCGGCACTGGCGCAGCAGCACGGTGCGGTCAACCTCGGGCAAGGATTTCCCGATTTCGGCTGCGATGCGCGGCTGCTCGACGCTGTGAACCAGGCCATGCGCAGCGGCCACAACCAGTACGCGCCGATGGCCGGCGTGATGGCTTTGCGCGAAGGCATCGCCGAGAAGATCGCGTCGCTCTACGGCCACCACTACGACCCCGAATGTGAAATCACCATCACCGCCGGCGCCACGCAGGCCATCCTGACCGCGGTGATGGCGGTGGTGCAGCCGGGCGACGAAGTGATCCTGCTCGATCCCTGCTTCGACAGCTATGCGCCGAATGTCGCCCTGGCCGGCGGCGTCGCAGTCCATGTGCCGCTCGCACCCGGCAGCTTCGCGCCCGACTTCGATTGCATCGCGCAGGCGCTGTCGCCGCGCACCCGGCTGATCATCGTCAACACGCCGCACAACCCGAGTGGCACGGTGTGGAGTGCGGCCGACATGCAGCGCCTGACCGAGCTGCTGCGGCCCACCGAGGTGCTGGTGATCGGCGACGAGGTCTACGAGCACATGGTCTACGACGGCGTGCCACACCAAAGCATCGCGCTCTGGCCCGAACTGGCTGCGCGCAGCTTCGTGGTGTCGAGCTTCGGCAAGACTTACCACGTGACGGGTTGGAAGGTCGGCTACGTGGCCGCACCTGCAGCGTTGACGACCGAGTTCCGCAAGGTGCACCAGTTCAACGTGTTCGCGGTCAACACACCGGTGCAGCACGGCTTGGCCGCCTACCTGCGCGACCCGCAGCCGCACCTCCAGCTGGCCGCGTTTTATCAACGCAAGCGCGATCTGTTCGCGCGGGGCTTGCGTGCCGCGCGACTGCGCCCGCTGCCGTGCTTCGGCTCCTATTTCCAGTGTGCCGACTACTCAAGCCTCAGTGACGAAGACGACACAATTTTTTGCGAGCGGCTGACGCGTGAGATCGGCGTTGCCGCGATCCCGATGTCGGCGTTCTGTGCGTTACCGGTTCAGCAAAGGCTGATCCGTTTTTGCTTCGCGAAGGAAGAGGCGACTCTGGCGCTTGCGCTGGAGCGGCTGCGCCTACTTTGACGACGCAGGAGACGCTGGCGCCAGAAAATCCAGCTCCAGATCGACCGCGGTTGCGACCGGCCTCGCGGTCGCAGCCAGCGACAGCGGCAACAGCAGATCGACTGGTTCGGCCGCCACGGCGTCGAGCTCGCTGTGATCGCGGGCCAGCAGGTACAGGAACTGCAGCTCGCCCAGGCAGTGCAGATCGAAGGCCTCGGCCGGTGTGCCACCGTGGACCAGCAGCGATTCGACCAATCGCATCGCCGCCGCAGGATCGCTCCACACCGATTCGATGCGGCGCATTTCTTGGGCGTGTTCAGCCATCGACGTGGTCACGACCGGCTGACCCTCCCATGCGGGCGGCGCCCGGTTGAAGCGCTTTTCGTGACGATCCCGCACCGCGGCATGGGCCGCCTGATCACCGCGGCGGCGGTGGATGGCCAGCAACATCAGGTAGGGCAACGGACAAGCGCCTCCCGCACCGCGCGAGAAGCCGTCGAGCAGATCGATGGCCGTGTCTTCCTGCCCCAGCGCGACGAAGAATTCGGCTTGCTGTTCGAGATCGATCAGCGCGTCGGCGGTGACCGGCAAGGCCGACCGCACCGGGTCGGCACGCGTGCGGGTGCCGGGCAAAACCGCCGTTTCAGTGAACGGTGATTCGACAACCGACGACAGCGACGACACGGCAACAGGCCCGGCCACCTGCGGCGTCGCGGTGCGGTTGAACGGCAGGGGGCGGGTACTCACCAGTGCGTCGCTGCGGTCGGCGTTCACCGGCGGCACGGTGGCGCGGGCCGGCGGCATCGGTGAAGGCGGAAGGTCAATCAAGCTGCTCGGCGCGGGGCGAGTCTGCGCGCGTTCAGCGCTCCACGTCGGCGGGCGAGGACGCCTTGCCAGCCGACGCCGGTCGAGCAGCACACCGATGCCGAACAGCAGCAACGCCACCGCCAGGGTCAGCGCCACCAGCCAGGGCAGCGAATACCGCTTGGCTTCGGCCGCCTGCAGGCGGGCTTGCAGATTCGCCGCGGCAGCATTCGACACCTCGGTGTCGAGCTTCGACTGCACGAGGCGCCGTTGCAGTTCGGCGATCTGTTCTCGCTGCGCCTCGCTGGCACGCTCGGCTTCGGAAGCCGCTGAGGCGGCCGCAGCGGCCATCGCCACGGCAGACGCCGCCACATCGGCCGCCACGGGTTCCGGCGCAATCGTTGCCATCGCGGGCGCGGCAGCCTGTGCATTGGCGCGGTCCAACTGCAGCCGAGAGGCCGGAGCGCGCGCGCGGGCAAGCGCCGATGCGACCCGCCGCGATTTGCGGGCTGGCGCGCGTGCAGCCTGGGCTTCGGTGCCGGCGCGGGCAGCAGACGGGCGCGCCTGACGGCGTTGCGCTCGCGCTGCTGCGGCGCTCGGGGAGGTCGAGCGGCGAGCGCGCGCTGATGCTTTGGTGCCGGCGGCGGCCGCCGAGATCGCAGCGCCAGCAACACCGGCTTTCGGCGTTGCCGTCAAAGTGGCGGCATCGTCCGGCTCGACGGCCGTGGGCACGCTGGTTTCATAAGCCGACAGCGGTGGATCAACGAACACGACAAATTGGCGGCTGACGCGCGAAGCACACCCGGCCGACACCGTGACAGTGACCACCGGCTCGGCAATGCGCACGCTGCTGTGGATGCGCAGCCACAGCACAGCGCTGTCGGGCGACGGGACGAGCCGCAGCTGCACCGCCGGTGCTGGCAACGCGCTGTCGCCCACCATCACCTCGGCGGCAACACAGTCGGCGCTGATTTGTTCAGTCGGATCGGTGCTCACCGGCACCTTGATGTTTAGCGGCTGGCCCAGCGTGGTGGCATTGACCACCCGGCCGAACCCGACGGCCGTCGACGACTGCGCGGCCAGGGCAAGCAGGGCACCGGCGGCGAGCGCTGGGAAAGTGATGCGCATGCTCAGGGACTCAGGTCCAAAAAACGTAACAAAAAGTCACTCTAGCATGCGGCCCTCAGCTGGATCGCGGGATCAACGGCCTAAAAGGCATCGGTCTAGCGGGGACCGCGCATCGGGTCGTCCAGTGCACTCGGTGCGAACCACGAACTGTTCGCCGTGGGCGCCCATTCGCCACCGCCAGATGGCAACTGCCCGGACAGTTGCAGGGCCGACTGCACTGCCGCATCGAACACAGAGAGGCATCGCGACAACGACGCCGGCTGCGGCTGGGCCAGTTGCAGCCGCAGATAAACCTTGCCGCGCATCACCATCACCACGAAGGGATCGTCGTCGGCCAGCAGGTCCTGGGTGGATTTGGCGAGTTGCTCACCGAACGCTCCGTTGACCCACGCCATGCCCAGCACGGCGTTCACGCCGAGCACGCCGTAGTGCGCCTGCAGCACCTTGTCGAAAGACAAATCGATCTTCGGGAACATCGCCAGCCAGCGCATCTCCTCAGGGTGCGACATGTCGATGATGGTTTGCGCCTCCTGCGTGTAGCGCTCGAAGGTCTCTTGTTCGAGCCGCTCCATCAACGGATGAGTCATCACCAGTAATTGCAAGGCGCCCGGCAGGTTCAGATCGAGGCGAATGCGCAGTTCGTCACCAGCGATGTAGCTGCGCTGCGACGGCCCCCATTCCAGGCGCAATGTCTGCCCTGCAGACGGCGCTTCAATGGCGAAACGCTGCCCGTCCTGATCGCGTCGGTAGCGCAGACCCGCCTGCCCGGCCCAGGTCTCGATCACATCGAGGCCGGCGCCTGAGCCGCCCGTGCTGCGGGCCCACCAGCGCTTCAGCGACGAGAGCATGCAATCGCGACGCGCGCGGCGCGCATGCAGAGATTGAGGGGGAGCAACACGGATGCGGCAACCATGGCCCAACCAGTGTATTCGTGGGGCGCGGCGGACAGGAATCGAACCTGTAACCCCCAGCTTAGAAGGCTGGTGCTCTATCCGGTTGAGCTACCGCCACCGTAGGGGAGCTTGCGTTGGGAAATTGGTCGGGGCGGTGGGATTCGAACTCACGACCACCTGGTCCCAAACCAGGTGCGCTACCAGGCTGCGCTACGCCCCGAGGCTTACATTGTATGTCGAACATGAGGCCCTGAGCACATCGTTCATTGCGTCATTTGCGCCCATGCCTTTTCGAGCCGCTTGACGCTGACCGGTTGCGGTGTGCGCAGCTCCTGCGCGAAGAGGCTGATGCGCAGTTCTTCGAGCAGCCAGCGGAATTCGTCGAGCCGCGCGTCGCGAACGCCCTTGCGTTCGGCCACGGCACGCAGAAAGCGCTGCTCGATCGGCCGCAGTTCGGCCAGCCGCGCGGCGTCGCGCGCCGGGTCGGCACGCCACTTGTCGAGCCGCATCACGACGCCCGTCAGGTAGCGCGGCAGGTGAGCCAGCTGCGTCCATGGCGTGGCATGCAAAAAACCTTTGGACACGAGCCGGGCGAGCTGTGCCTCGACGTCGTCCGACACGTCTTTCGGCGCCCGCGAGTCCTTCAGCTTGCGCGCCGCCGCGGCGTGATCGACCAGCACCGCGCGCGCGGCGCGCGCGATCGCGTTGGCGATCAGCGTCAGGCGGCCTCGCCCTTCGTCGATGCGGCGCCGGAACGCAGCCGCATCGGTGGGCAGCGGGTCGATGAGAAACGCGCGGTCGATGGCCAGGCCAATCACTTGCTCACGCAGTTCGTCGGCCGAGCCGAGCGCCAGGTGCAGCACCAACATTCTCTGAAGGTCAGGGATGTTTTTCTCCAGATATTTCAACGCCTCGCGAATCTGCAGTGCGACCAGCCGGCGCAGACCCTCGCGGTGGCGCGACGCGGCGATGGCGGGTTCGTCGCACACCTCGATCGCCACCGCCGTGCCGCGGTCGATCAGCGCCGGGAAACCGACCATCGTCTGCGCGCCCCGGCGCACTTCCAGCAACTCCGGCAGTTCGCCGAAGGTCCAGTCGGTGTACAGCGCCTCCGCGCTGGCGGGCACTGCTGTGCGCGGAGCATTGGACGGCTCTGCAGGGCGCCGCGCACGAGGCGGCTCTGCAGGTGTCGCATTGTTCGATGCAGATTCAGTCGTTGGTGAGGTCACCGCCGCTGGCGCCTTCAGCTGTGCCAGCGCCTGAAACGCAGATCGCGCCTGGCTGCCCAGCTCCGCCTTCAGCACTGCCAGGTTGCGGCCCATGCCGAGTTGACGGCCGTTGTCGTCGACGACACGGAAGTTCATGAACAAATGTGCTGGCACCTGCTCGGGCTTGAAGTCGGCACGCTTCACGTCGACCTGCGTCTTGTCGCGCACATGCTTGAGCAAGGCATCGACCAGGCTGCCGCTGCCAAAACCGTTCGCAGCGTTCGCATCGGCGATGAAGGCCGACGCATAGTCCGGCAACGGCACCAGCCGCGAGCGCGGCCGCTGGTGCAGGCTTTTGACCAGCGCCAGCACCTTGTCTTTCAGCATGCCCGGCACCAGCCATTCGCAGCGTTCATCGCTGACCTGGTTCAGCGCGTAGATCGGCACCGTCACCGTCACGCCGTCCTTCGCATCGCCGGGCTCGTGCAGGTAGACCGCAGCGCAATCGACACCGCCCATGCGCAACGTCTTCGGGAAGGCGGCGGTGGTGATGCCGGCCGCTTCGTGGCGCATCAACTCGTCGCGCGTCAACAGCAGCAGCTGCGGCTGGCGCTTGACCTCGTGGCGGTACCAGCGCTCCAGCGTCGCGCCACTGCACACGTCGGCCGGCAACTGCTGGTCGTAGAAGGCGTGGATGAGTTCGTCGTCGACCAGCACGTCCTGGCGGCGTGACTTGTGTTCGAGGTCTTCGACCTGCGCGATCAGCTTGCGGTTGGCAGCCAGAAACGGCAACCGCGTTTCCCACTCGCCCGCGACCAACGCCTCACGGATGAAGATCTCTCGCGCCTCAGCCGGGTTCACCAGCCCGAAGTTCACGCGCCGGTTGCTGTAGACGACGATGCCGTACAGCGTCGCACGCTCCAGCGCGATGACTTCGGCGGCCTTCTTTTCCCAGTGCGGCTCCAGCAGCTGCGTCTTGATGACGTGCGCGGCGATCTGCGGCAGCCACTGCGGCTCGATCGCCGCGATGCCACGTCCGTACAGCCGGGTGGTGTCGACCAGCTCGGCCGCGACGATCCAACGGCCGGGCCTCTTCGACAAATGAATGCCCGGATGCTTGTAGTACCGAATACCCCGCGCGCCGAGGTACCACTCGTCTTCGTCGCTCTTCACACCGATATTGCCCAGCAGCCCGGCCAATAGCGACAGGTGCAGTTGCTCGTAGGTGGCAGGCGAGGCGTTGAGCCGCCATCCGTGCTCGGCCACCACGGTGAGCAGCTGCGAGTGGATGTCGCGCCATTCGCGCACGCGGCGCGGCGAGACGAAGTGTTCGCGCAGCAGCTGCTCTTGCTTGCGCACACTCAGCTTGTGTTCGCGTTGTTGTTCACCCGCTGCGTCCGTCAGCCCCGCGCCGCGCGAAGCTTCCAGCCATTTCCACAGCTTCAAGGTGCCGAGAAATTCTGAGCGCTCGTCGTCGAACTTCTTGTGCGCCCCATCGGCCGCCTGCTGCGCTTCGAGCGGGCGGTCGCGCACATCCTGCACGCTCATCGCGCTGGCGACGACCAGCACTTCCGTGAGTGCCTGTCGGCCGCGCGCCTCCAGGATCATCCGACCGACGCGCGGGTCGAGTGGAAGCCGCGCCAGCTCGGTGCCCATGGCCGTCAGCTCGTTTTGTTCATCGACCGCGCCGAGTTCAGCCAGCAACTGGTAGCCATCGGCGATGGCGCGGCGCGGCGGGGGCTCGATAAAAGGAAAGTCCTCGACCAGCCCCAGGTTCAGCGACTTCATCCGCAAGATCACGCCGGCCAGCGACGAGCGCATGATCTCCGGGTCGGTGAATTTCGGCCGCCCGGCGAAATCGGTCTCGTCGTACAGGCGGATGCAGATGCCGTTGCTGACGCGGCCGCAGCGGCCGGCGCGCTGGTTGGCTGCCGCCTGGCTGGTCGGCTCGATCTGCAACTGCTCGACCTTGTTGCGGTAGCTGTAGCGCTTGACGCGCGCCGTGCCCGCGTCGATCACGTACTGAATGCCCGGCACCGTCAGCGAGGTCTCGGCCACATTGGTGGCCAGCACGATGCGGCGCGCGCTGTGAGGCTCGAAAACCTGGTCCTGCTCGGCCTGGCTGAGCCGCGCGAACAGCGGCACCACCTCGACACCCGGTGGGTGGTGGCGGCGCAGGTGATCGGCCGCATCGCGGATCTCTCGCTCGCCGGGCAGGAACACCAGTACGTCGCCAGCGCTGGATCCATTGCCTCCAGCGCCGCCGCTCATCCACAGTTCGTCGACCGCATCGGCAATCGCTTGATTCAACCCATATTCACGGCTGTCCTCAAACGGACGCCAGCGCTGCTCGACCGGGAACAGGCGGCCCGACACCTGGATCACCGGCGCAGGACCGCTCGGGCTGGCGAAGTGCTGCGCGAAGCGATCCGCATCGATGGTCGCCGAAGTCACGATCACCTTCAGATCGGGCCGCCGTAGCAGCAACTGGCGCAGGTAGCCGAGCAGGAAGTCGATGTTCAGGCTGCGCTCGTGCGCCTCGTCGATGATGATCGTGTCGTAGGCGCGCAGCAATGGGTCGGTCTGGGTCTCAGCCAGCAAGATGCCGTCGGTCATCAGCTTGACGCTGGCGCCGGGTGACAGCCGGTCCTGAAACCGCACCTTGTAGCCGATCACCTCGCCCAGCGGTGAATTCAGCTCCTGCGCGATGCGCTTGGCCACACTCGACGCCGCAATGCGCCGCGGCTGCGTGTGGCCGATCAGCCCGCTGCCGCCGGCTCCTCGGCCGCGGCCCAGCGTCAGCGCGATCTTCGGCAGTTGCGTGGTCTTGCCCGAGCCCGTCTCACCGCAGACGATGAGCACCTGATGGGATTCGATGGCGCTCGCGATTTCGTCGCGGCGCGCCGACACCGGCAGCGCATCGGCAAAGGTGATCGGCGGGATGGGGTTTGCGGGCGTCGCGTTCGGACGCGACATGGCGCGGGGTGTGGCACGAACTTGCGGGGCAGACGTCATCGGGCCTTCATGCAAAATCACGCATTATTTCAAAGCGCCACGATGAGCCTGGTCTTTCCGCACACGTTCGTTCCGTGGTTCCGCTCGGTCGCACCGTACATCCACGCGCACCGCGGCAAGACCTTCGTCGTCGCCATCGCCGGTGAGCTGATCGCGGCTGGCAAGCTCAGCACCTTCGCACAAGACCTGGCGTTGATCCACGCCATGGGCATCAAGGTCGTGCTGGTGCACGGCTTTCGACCGCAGGTCGAAGAGCAGCTCAAGGCCAAGGGGCACGTCTCGCAGTACAGCCACGGCATGCGCGTGACCGACGCGTTCGCACTCGACTGCGCACAGGAGGCCGCCGGCCAGCTGCGCTATGAGATCGAAGCCGCGTTCTCTCAAGGACTGCCGAACACGCCGATGGCGGGCAGCCAGATCCGCGTGGTGTCGGGCAACTTCATCACCGCCAAGCCAGTGGGTGTGATCGACGGCGTGGACTTCCAGCATACCGGGCTGGTGCGCAAGATCGACGCGGTTGGCATCCGCCGTGCGGTTGATTTCGGCGCGCTGGTGATGTTGTCGCCGTTTGGTTTTTCACCGACGGGTGAAGCCTTCAATCTCAGCATGGAAGACGTCGCCGCCAGCGCCGCGATTTCTTTGCAGGCCGACAAACTGATCTACGTCACCGAAGTCAGGGGCATCCCGCTGGATACCGCCGACCCGAACAGCGCGATTGATCAGGAATTGGCGCTCGCCGATGCCGAGAAACTGCTGGCCGCCTTGCCGAACCCGCAGCAACCCACCGATACCGCTTTTTATTTGCAGCATGCGGTGAAAGCCAGCCAGAACGGCGTCGTGCGCGTGCACATCATTCCGTTTTCTGTGGATGGATCGGTGTTGATGGAATCATTCACCCATGATGGTGTGGGTACGATGATCGTCGATGAGAAACTGGAAAGCCTGCGTGAGGCCACAGCCGACGACATCGGCGGCGTGTTGCAGTTGATTGCCCCATTTGAAAACGACGGTACGCTGGTGAAAAGAGATCGCACTGAAATCGAACGCGATATCGATTTCTACACGGTGATCGAACACGACGGCGTGATATTCGGATGCGCTGCGCTATACCCTTACCCAGAAAAACAGACGGGCGAGATGGCGGCGCTGACGGTGTCGCCCGATGTGCAAGGCCAAGGCGATGGCGAGCGGATTCTCAAGCGCATCGAGCAACGTGCCCGCGCTCTTGGGTTGACCTGCATTTTTGTGTTGACCACACGAACCATGCACTGGTTCATCAAACGCGGTTTCGAGCAGGTCTCGCCCGACTGGTTGCCTGAAGCACGACAACGCAAATACAACTGGGATCGTCGCTCGCAGGTGCTGGTGAAGACGCTCACCTGAGCTCACCACGCCGCACGGCGCGACGCGCAAATCGTTCCTCGAATCAACCCCTGTTTGGAGACACCCCATGGCACGCACCGTCCATTGCATCCACCTGAAAAAAGACGGCGACGGCCTTGACTACTCGCCCTACCCGGGCGACCTCGGCAAGCGCATTTATAACGAGGTCAGCAAGGAGGCCTGGGCCCTGTGGATGAAACACCAGACGATGCTGGTCAACGAAAACCGTTTGAATTTGGCGGACCTGCGTGCGCGTCAATATCTGGCACGTCAGATGGAGAATTTCTTTTTCGGCAGCGGGGCGGAGCAGGTGGCTGGATACGTGCCACCGTCGGAATGAGTATTTTTTGTCACTTCGATCTGCCCAATAAATTGGCAGGGTTGGTGTTGTTTTTGAGTTTTGATTCGCAGTGAGTAATGGCTTGCAGGTTTAACGTCGCGCGAAGTTTTGTATACTCGAGTCTCGCGCTGTTATACGGTGCCCCATTAATCCACGTTCAAAGGAATGCTCATGTCGACACTGAAAGAATTGCTTAATCAAAAAGCGGCGCTAGACAAAGCGATTGAGTCGACGCGCAAGGAAGAACTTGCCAGCGCTATTGCACAGGTCAAAAGCCTGATGCAGGAATACGGTTTGACCGTCGCCGACATTTCGGTGAAATCGTCCACGCGGGCGCCGAGCGCGGCCAAGGGCGGCAAGGTTGCGGCGAAATACCGCAACACCACCACCGGCGAATCGTGGAGCGGCCGCGGCTTGCAACCCAAATGGCTAAAAGCCGCCCTGGCCTCTGGCCGTCAGCTGAGCGACTTCGCGGTCTAGATGGCGTTGAGAACGGCGCCGCCAAAGCGCCGCGCTTTCCCGACCTGACCACAGACTTCGTCGGCCGCCGGGCCCGCGGCCGGGTTTCATCAGCGCAAGGGGCCACCGCTAAACTGAAGGTGTGATCGCCCCTTCGTTTCTTCAAGATCTGCTCGCCCGTGTCGACATCGCCGAGGTTGTAGGCAGGCACGTCACGCTGAAGAAGGCGGGCGCCAACCACATGGGTTTGTGCCCGTTTCACGGCGAAAAATCTCCCAGCTTCGCGGTCAGCCCAACCCGCCAGACCTATCACTGCTTCGGCTGCGGGGTGCACGGCAATGCCATCGGGTTCCTGATGGAGCATTCGGGCATGGGCTTCATCGACGCGGTCAACGACCTGGCGCAGCAGGTCGGCATGGCAGTGCCGCAAGACGAACGCTCGCCTGAGGAGCGCGAGCGGGCGACCAAGCTCAAGGAACGGCAAAGCACCTTGGCCGATGTGCTGGCGAAAGCGGCCAGCCACTACCGCCAGCAGCTCAAGGGCAACCCGCGTGCGATTGAGTACCTCAAGCAGCGCGGCTTGAGCGGCGAGATCGCCGCGCGTTTCGCGATGGGCTACGCGCCGGAAGGCTGGCGCGCGCTGGCCAGTGCATTCCCGCGCTACGACGACCCGTTGCTCGAAGAGAGCGGGCTGGTCATCGCCCAGGACAGCAACGACGCCGCCGTTGACGCGAAGCGATACGACCGCTTCCGCGACCGCATCATGTTTCCGATCCGCTCGGTGCAAGGCGATGTGATCGGCTTTGGCGGCCGAGTGCTCGACCGCGGCGAGCCGAAGTACCTGAATTCGCCTGAGACGCCGATGTTCAGCAAGGGCCGCGAGCTGTACGGCCTGTTCGAAGCGCGCACTGCCGTCCGCCAGCACGGCTTCGTGCTGGTCGTCGAGGGCTACATGGACGTGGTGGCGCTGGCGCAGCTGGGCTTCCCGAACGCGGTCGCCACGCTCGGCACCGCCTGCACTGCCGAGCATGTGCAAAAGCTGTTCCGCTTCACCGATGCAGTGGTGTTCAGTTTCGACGGCGACGCGGCGGGTCGGCGCGCCGCCGGTCGCGCGCTCGAAGCGGCACTGCCCCACGCGACCGACGTGCGCAGCATCCGCTTTCTGTTCCTGCCGACAGAGCACGACCCTGATTCGTATGTGCGCGAGCACGGCACCGAGGGTTTCGCGCGCTGCATCGAAGAGGCGGTGCCGCTGTCGCGCCAGCTCATTACAGTGGCAAAAGAGGGCTGCGACATGCTGACGGCCGAAGGCCGTGCGCGTTTTCTGGCGCTCGCCCGCCCGCTGTGGACGGGCCTGCCCGATGGCGCCTTGAAACGTCAGCTGCTCGGTGAGCTGGCCGGCATTGCCACCCTCGACGTCAGCGAGCTGACCAGCCTGTGGCAGGCCAGCTCGGCAAACGTGCGCCCCATTGCGGTGGACACTGCGCAAGCGGCTCCCCGCCGACTCGTCAGGGCAGCACGCCAGGCCACGGCGAGCCAACTGGATCGTGTATTGTGGCTGCTGCTGCACCGCGCTGAGCTGTGGTGGGAAATCGACGGGGAAGCCCACGACCTGCTGGCCGGGCAGGCGACGCCCTACGCGGCCTTGGTGGCCAACGTGGAGCGCTGCCTTCACGACCATGGGCCGATGAGCCCGGCGGCGCTGCTGGAGGAACTCACGCGTGGCGTGGACGGCGACGAACGCGCGCGGGCCACGCTCGACCGCATCGCCAGCTTCCACGACCCCGAGGCCGAGACAGACCTGAAATTGCAGCTGGATCTGCTGCTCGATCAACTGCGGCTGCAGGAGGTCGATCACGAGCTCAAGCTGCTGTTCGAGTCGGGGTTGATGTCACCGGACATTCAGGCGCGCAGCGCGTCGTTGATGCAAAGCCGCGCGCGCTTGAAGGCCGCTCTGACGCAGGCCACACCGCAGCCGATCTGAGGCTCGTCCTGCCCGAAGGCAGGCCCCGCAAGCCCCCGCCCACCCTTGTCAAACGGTATAATCCGCAGCTGGGCTGAAATTGCTGCGCCGATCAGTGGCTTCGGCAGCATCCCCCAAACGGGAAATGTCGTGGGCGCGATCGTCGAGCTGTTCCGGCGACAGAGTTGCTGGGTCCTGACTCCGATTCGCTGAATGCCCGGCTTGTCGAACCACGCGTTCGGCTCCATCTTTAGAGACCATGGCGGTGAATCCCCGCCCCATTTAGGAATTGCATGACTGCGAAGAAGAGCGCGCCGACAACGGCTGTCAAGCCGACCCCTCCCGCGAAAGCTGCCCCATCGAAGTCGAGCGACAAGAAGACTGCCGCGCTTCAGGCGCCTGCTGCCAGCAAGACCGCAGCGAAAACGGCTGTCAAGGCCGTCGTGGCAGACGACAAGGCCAAGAAAGGCCGCAAGCCAGCGAAGGTGGACGAGAAAGCAAAAAAGGCAGAGCTGGTCGAGGAGGATTTCTCTGACATTGAAGGTGATATCGAAGGCGAGCCGGAAGTCGAGGTGGCCGACGACGCGGAGAAGGCCAAGGCCAAGCCACTGCGCATGAAGGTCTCACGCGCCAAAGAACGCGCGCTGATGCGCGAGTTCGGCCTCGACGAGACCGCGCTCACCGAAGAAGAAGTCGCCAAACGCCGCCAGGAGCTGAAGACGCTCATCAAGATGGGCAAGACGCGCGGCTTCCTGACGCACCAGGAAATTAACGACCACCTGCCCGAGAAGCTGGTCAACGATGAAATCCTCGAAGCCATCGTCTCGATGCTCAACGACATGGGCATTGCCGTCTATGAGCAGGCACCTGATGCGGCCACGCTGCTGATCGCCGGCGGCGGCACCACCACCGCGACCGAAGAAGAGGCCGAGGAAGCCGCTGAAGCGGCGCTGTCTACCGTCGATTCGGAGTTCGGCCGCACCACCGATCCGGTGCGCATGTACATGCGCGAAATGGGCACGGTCGAGCTGCTGACGCGAGAAGGCGAAATCGAGATCGCCAAGCGCATCGAAGGCGGCCTGCAGGCGATGATGGTCGCGATCAGCGCGTCGCCCACCACGATTGCCGAGATCCTGGTCTACGCCGACCGCATCGGAGCCGCCGAGATGACCATCTCGGAAGTCGTCGATGGTTTCGTGTCCGAAGGCGAGGCCGACGATTACGTGGCCGAGGAAGACGTCGACTTCTTCGACGAAGAAGACGATGACGACGGCAACGGTGGCAGCAAAGCGCTGACGAAGAAGCTCGAAGAGCTGAAGACGCAGGCGCTGGCCATGTTCGCCAACCTGCGCATCAACTTCGACAAGATGCGCAAGGCCTTTGAGAAGGAGGGCTACCAGTCGCCCGCCTACAGCAAGGCACAGCAGGCCATCAGCGCCGAGCTGATGACGATCCGCTTCACCGTCAAGACGATCGAGAAGCTGTGCGCCATCCTGCGCTCGCAGGTGGACGACGTGCGCCGCTACGAGCGCGAGCTGCGCAAGATTTTGGTTGACAAGTGCGGCATGCCGCAAGACCACTTCATCAAGCATTTCCCGCCGAACCTGCTGAACCTGAAGTGGGCGGAAAAGGAGATCGCTGCCAACAAACCGTACAGCGTCGTGCTGGCGCGCAACCTGCCGCCGGTGCAGGAGCTGCAAAAGAAGTTGACCGACCAGCAAGCCCGCGCCGTCGTGCCGCTGGACGATCTGAAAAAGATCAACAAGCGCATGAACGAGGGTGAGAAATCCTCGCGCGACGCCAAGAAGGAAATGATCGAGGCCAACCTGCGTCTCGTCATCTCCATCGCCAAGAAGTACACCAACCGCGGACTGCAGTTCCTAGACCTGATCCAGGAAGGCAACATCGGCTTGATGAAGGCGGTCGACAAGTTCGAATACCGCCGCGGCTACAAATTTTCGACTTACGCCACTTGGTGGATTCGTCAGGCGATCACGAGGAGCATCGCCGACCAGGCCCGCACCATCCGCATCCCGGTTCACATGATCGAGACGATCAACAAGATGAACCGCCTGAGCCGCCAGCACCTGCAGGAGTTCGGCTTCGAGCCCGACGCGCCGACGTTGGCCGAGAAGATGGAAATACCCGAGGACAAGATTCGCAAGATCATGAAGATCGCCAAGGAGCCGATCTCGATGGAAACGCCGAT
>JANPNF010000429.1:0-2312 GCA_031427315.1 Burkholderiales bacterium
GCCCACCACGCCGAGTTTGAAGGGCTGGCCTTGCTGCAAGCTGCGGATGGCACGGCCAATGCCCGAGGGTTCGCAGTAGTAGGCGGTGGGCTGTTTGCGTTGCGCAGCGGCCATGAACTGCTCGCCGTGGTTGATGCGGCCGTGCACCATCTTGCGCTTCGCACCCAGCGCGTCGTCGGTGACATCGTCGATGCGCAGCTGGCTGTAGAAGTTGCGCACCACCTTGCGGTAGCCCTGCACGTACTCCAGCGAGATCTCGGCGAGCCGCCAGCCGTAGCCCAGCAGTGCGATCACCAACAGAACGCGCCAGGTGGTGCGCAAGTCGCGCCACAGCACCACCACGACCAGCGCGGCGCAGAGGAACAGGCCGATCGGCAATTCGAAATAGGCGGTGAAGACCGCCGGGGCGACCAGCCCGACCATCAGCCCGCCGAGTGCACCGCCGATCGACAGCATCAGGTAGAACAGCGTTAAGTAACGCACCGGCGGCTTGCGGCGCACCAGCTCGCCGTGGCAGACCATGCAGAAAACGAACAGCGACACGCTGATCAGCGCGATCAACACCGGCACTTCCATGCCACTGTCGAGCACCAGGTCGAGCGCGAAGAAAGCCAGCGGCAGCGCGGCCAGGAACAGCGGCCGCACGTAGTAGCGCGGGGCGTCGAAACACAGGATGAAGCTGAGCAGGTAGATCGAAAGCGGCGCGATCCACAAGAAAGGCACCGGCGCCACGTCCTGCGTCAAATGGCGCGTCATCGCCAGCAGCAGCATCGATGCGGTGGCCGCCAGGCCGATCCAGATCAGGCATTCGGTCCAGCCGGGGTGCGGTGCGGTGTCCGACGCGGCCGGTCGATCCTCCGCGGCCACCATCGCCGCTGACGGCTGTGCCGCCATGCGCCGCCGGGTGACGAATGCTGTCGCCAGACAGACGGCGACGAAAGCCACGTAGGCCGCCGACCACAGCGTCGCCTGCGTGCCGACCGGCAGCACTGGCTCGACCAGCACCGGGTACGACAGCAGCGCCAGCATCGACGCCAGGTTCGACAACGCGTACAGCCGGTAGGGCTTGGCCTCGGTGCCGGCGTTGGGAAATGATCGCGCGTACCAGGTCTGCATCAACGGCCCGGTGGTCGACAGCATCAGGTAGGGCGCGCCGACCGCGATCGCCAGCACCGCCAGCACGCTCAGGCCCGGCGCCAGCGTCGAGCCTTTCCAGGCCGGGTCGGCAGCGACCGGCAGCATGGCCACACTCAGCAGCAGCAACGCGCCGTGCACCAGCGGCTGCCGACGCGCGGCGACCTTCTCGTGCAGCCAGTGCACATAGGCATAGCCCAGCAGCAGCTCGACCTGGAAAAACACCAGACACACGCCCCACACCGACGCCGCCCCGCCGAACCACGGCAGGATCATCTTCGCCACGATGGGCTGGATCTGAAAGAGCAGGAAAGCCGAGAGAAAAACCGTCGTCGCGAAAAGGGCCATGCGCCGAGAATACCAATGGTCCTTGCAGACCCTTCAAGTGACGGCTCAGCGAGGCGGCTCGGCGCGCTGCTTCAGTCTCTCGGCACCAGCACCCACACCCGCAGCGGCTGCTTCATCCGGCCGGCCTGCTGCTCGGCGGTGTCGCCCCAACCCCAGAAGTAGTCGACACGCACCGCCCCGGTGATCGCGCTGCCGGTGTCTTGCGCCATCACTGAGCGGCGCAGCGGGGTGTTCGACAGCGGCTCGGTGGTGTCCAGCCACAGCGCGCTGCCGTAAGGAATGCTGGTCGGGTCGATCGCGACCGAGCGGCCGGGCGTCAGCGGTACGCCCTGGGCGCCGCGCGGGCCAACGCCCGGATCGGGCAGCGCTTCTTCACGAAAGAACACCACCCGCGGGTTGGCCCACAACATCTCGGCAATTCGCTGCGGGTTCAGCTGCGCCCAGGCCCTGATGCCGGGCCACGAAGCCTGGTCAACGCGCAACTCGCCCTGCTCGATCAGCCAGCGGCCGACCGATTTGTAGGGCTGGTCGTTGTGGCCGGCATAGGCCACGCGCACGACCGATGACGTGCCGTTCGGCTGGGTCAGCCGCAGCCGGCCCGAGCCCTGGATCTGCAGCATCAGCGCATCGAGTGGATCGGCCAGCCAGGCCAGCTCGCGCCCTCGCACGCTGGCCTGCGCCGCCGGCAGCGTGTCGAGCTGCTGGCGCGTCCAGTAAGGCTTGCGGCTCGCCAGATCGAGCGGTACGGCATGCAAGGGCACTCGATAGCGCCCGCCCGGCGTGCGGGCGGCGTCGATCAGCGGCTCGTAGTAACCGGTGACGAGTCCCTG
>JANPNF010000430.1:0-20670 GCA_031427315.1 Burkholderiales bacterium
CGCTTCACGGCCTTGATGCAAGCCGCGCCGCTTCGCGTCGAAAAGACGGGAGCTCAGCATGCCTAAGCGCGCCGACCTTCAATCCATCCTGATCATCGGTGCCGGTCCGATCATCATCGGCCAGGCCTGCGAGTTCGACTACTCCGGCGCCCAGGCTTGCAAGGCGCTGCGCGAAGAAGGCTTTCGCGTCATCCTCGTCAACAGCAACCCGGCGACGATCATGACCGACCCGGAGATGGCCGATGCCACCTACATCGAGCCCATCACCTGGCAGGTGGTCGAGAAAATCATCGCCAAGGAGCGGTTGCGCTACCCCGGCGAGAAGATGGCGGTGCTGCCGACCATGGGTGGCCAGACGGCGCTGAACTGCGCACTCGACCTGCACAAGCACGGCGTGCTGGCGAAGTACGACGTCGAGATGATCGGCGCCAACGAGAAAGCCATCGAGAAGGCCGAAGACCGCCTGAAGTTCAAGGACGCGATGACCGGCATCGGCCTGGGCTCGGCGCGCAGCGGCATTGCGCATTCGATGGAAGAAGCGCTGGCGGTGCAGCAGCAGATCTCGCTGTTGACCGGCAGTGGCGGCTTTCCGATGGTGATTCGCCCGAGCTTCACGCTTGGCGGATCGGGTGGCGGCATCGCCTACAACCCGGACGAATTCGAAGAGATCTGCAAGCGCGGCCTCGATTTGTCGCCGACCAAAGAACTGCTGATCGAGGAGAGTCTCATCGGCTGGAAAGAATTCGAGATGGAGGTGGTGCGCGATAAGGCGGACAACTGCATCATCGTCTGCGCCATCGAAAACCTCGACCCGATGGGCATCCACACCGGTGACTCGATCACGGTGGCACCGGCTCAAACCCTGAGCGACAAGGAATATCAGCTGTTGCGCAACGCGTCGATTGCAATCCTGCGCGAGATCGGCGTCGACACCGGCGGCTCGAACGTGCAGTTCGCCATCAACCCGAAGGACGGCCGCATGGTCGTCATCGAGATGAATCCGCGCGTGTCGCGCTCGTCGGCGCTGGCCTCGAAGGCCACGGGCTTTCCGATTGCCAAGGTGGCCGCGAAACTGGCCGTGGGCTACACACTCGACGAATTGCGCAACGACATCACCGGTGGCGCGACGCCGGCCAGCTTCGAGCCCAGCATCGATTACGTGGTGACGAAGATCCCGCGCTTCGCGTTCGAAAAATTCCCGGCCGCCGATTCCCACCTGACGACGCAGATGAAGTCGGTCGGCGAGGTGATGGCGATGGGTCGCACCTTCCAGGAAAGTTTCCAGAAGGCGCTGCGCGGATTGGAGACTGGCATTGATGGGCTGAGCGAGCGCAGCACGGACAGAGATGAAATCGTCGAGGAGATTGGTGAAGCCGGGCCGGAGCGCATCCTGTACGTCGGCGATGCGTTCCGCATCGGCATGAGCCTGCAGGAAGTCTTCGAGGAAACCGCGATTGACCCCTGGTTCCTGGCGCAAATCGAGCAGTTGATCCACACCGAGCAGGCGCTGGCCGGTCGCGCACTGGGGAGCTTGTCAAGGGACGAGTTGCGCTACCTGAAGCAAAAGGGCTTCTCCGACCGGCGCCTCGCCAAGCTGTTGGGCACAAACCAGCATCTGGTGCGCGAAGCTCGCTGGGCGCAGGGTGTGCGCCCGGTGTTCAAGCGCGTCGACACCTGCGCCGCCGAGTTCGCGACGCAAACCGCGTACCTGTACTCGACCTACGACGAAGAGTGCGAGGCCGAACCCACCTCTGCCAAAAAGATCATGGTGCTGGGCGGCGGGCCGAACCGCATCGGCCAGGGCATCGAGTTCGACTACTGCTGCGTGCATGCCGCGCTCGCGATGCGCGAGGACGGCTACGAGACCATCATGGTCAACTGCAACCCCGAGACCGTATCGACCGACTACGACACTTCTGATCGCCTCTACTTTGAGCCGGTGACGCTGGAAGACGTGCTGGAGATCGTTGCCAAGGAAAAGCCAGTCGGCGTGATCGTGCAGTACGGCGGGCAGACGCCGCTGAAATTGGCGCTCGACTTGGAACGCGCCGGCGTGCCCATCGTCGGCACCTCGCCCGACAGCATCGATGTGGCCGAAGACCGCGAACGTTTTCAGCAACTTCTTCACCAGCTCGGCCTGAAGCAGCCACCGAACCGCACCGCGCGCACCGAAGAGCAGGCCCTGGCCCTGGCGCAGGAGATCGGCTACCCGCTGGTGGTGCGCCCGAGCTATGTGCTGGGCGGCCGCGCGATGGAGATCGTGCACGGCGGCAAGGACCTCGAGCGCTACATGCGCGAAGCGGTCAAGGTCAGCGAGAAGTCGCCGGTGCTGCTGGACCGTTTCCTCGACGACGCGATCGAGGTCGATGTCGATTGCATCGCCGACGGCACCGAGGGCCCGGACGGCGTGATGATCGGCGGCATCATGGAACACGTCGAGCAGGCCGGCATCCATTCTGGTGATTCGGCCTGCTCGCTGCCACCGTACTCGTTGCCGGTGGCGCTGCAAAACGAGATGCGCCGCCAGACCACCTTGATGGCGCGTGCGCTGAAGGTCAAGGGGCTGATGAACGTGCAGTTCGCCATTCAGGGCGAGGGCGATGCAGCGGTTGTTTATGTGCTGGAAGTGAATCCGCGTGCCTCGCGCACGGTGCCATTCGTCTCGAAGGCGACCGGATTGCAACTGGCGAAGATCGCCGCGCGCTGCATGGTCGGCATGAAGCTCTCCGATCAGAAGCAGAAGAACGGCCAGGTGCCCTGTGAGGTGATCCCGCCTTATTTCAGCGTCAAGGAAGCGGTGTTCCCGTTCAACAAATTTCCTGGCGTCGACCCGGTGCTCGGGCCTGAAATGCGTTCGACCGGCGAGGTGATGGGTGTGGGCCGCAGCTTCGGCGAGGCGATGCTCAAAAGCCAGCTCGGCGCGGGCTCGCGCCTGCCCAGCACCGGCACGGTGTGCATTACGGTGAAGGACGGCGACAAGGCGCGGGCGGTGGTGGTTGCCCGTGACCTTGTGGCGCTCGGCTTTGCCATCGTCGCGACCAAGGGCACGGCCGCGGCGATTGCCGCCGGAGGCGTGCCGGTGAAGATCGTCAACAAAGTCAAAGACGGCCGGCCGCACATCGTCGACATGGTCAAGGCGGGCGACATCCAACTGGTCTTCACCACCGTCGATGAAACCCGCACCGCGATTGCCGACTCGCGCCACATCCGGCAGGCCGCACTCGCCAACCGGATCACTTACTACACCAGCATGGCCGGCTGCGAAGCCGCGGTCGAAGGCATGAAACATCTCGACGATCTGGTGGTGCTCTCGCTACAGGAGTTGCTCACCGAGTTGCACTAGACTCAAAACGCGCACCAACCTTTTCCACCGCCGCCGCTGAATTTTCCGGCGGCGGCGTCATTTTTGCCCTGGATTCACCTCATGCAGACCATTCCTCTGACCCAACGCGGCGCTGACAAGCTCAAGGATGAGCTGCACCGTCTGAAGACGGTCGAGCGCCATGCCGTGATCCAGGCCATCTCCGAGGCGAGAGCGCAGGGCGACCTGTCGGAGAACGCCGAGTACGAGGCCGCGAAGGACAAACAGGGCTTCATCGAAGGCCGCATCCTGGACATCGAAGGCAAACTCGCGGCGGCCAAGGTCATCGATCCGTCGACGCTTGATGCCGAAGGCAAGGTCGTGTTCGGCTCCACCGTCGACCTCGAAGACGAGGCCAGCGGTTCGGCCGTGACGTACCAGATCGTCGGCGATGACGAAGCCGATCTGAAGCTGGGCCTGGTCTCGATCAGCTCGCCGATCGCCCGTGCACTGATCGGCAAGGAGACGGGCGACATTGCTGAGGTGCAGGCGCCCGGTGGCGTGAAGAGCTACGAAGTGATGGCCGTGCGCTACGAGTGAGCGATCGCCGCTTGGTGTTGCACCGCGTCGCCCGTCTGCTGGCAGGCCTTTGGGCCGGGCTGCTGCTGGGTCTCGGCGCCATCGGCGCGCCAGCGGGATTCGCGGTGACAACGGTCGAGATTGCGGGGCGCAGCGCCGGGCGGATGTTCGCGATTGAAGCCCATGTGAGTCTGGTGCTCGCGGTGGCGCTGTTGCTGCTCACCCGCAAGCTCGCCAATGCGCAGACCGGCCAGGTGTCGGCGCTCAACAGCTATGGGCTGCTGGTCTTGGGCACGCTGTTTTGCACAATCGCCGGCTACTTCGTCATCCTGCCGATGATGGTTGCAGCGCGCGCCGACGAGGGCAGCCTGTCGTTTGCTGCCTTGCACGGCCTGTCGGCTGGCTTTTTTGCGCTGAAGGGGCTGCTGGTGTTGTGGCTGGCGTGGCGGCTGACCGCGCACTGAACTTGCTCCGGGCTCGCTACGGGCAGACCGTTCGCGTCAGTCGACGGCTTTGCGCTTGACGCTGGTGATGCGCTTGCGGGCCCGCTTGATCTCGCCGCCCGCAGCCACCCGCTCATTGCCCATCACCTTAATTTTCTTGACCTGCGGCCGGTGGTTGCCGCTCTTCGAAAACTTTAGCAGCTTGACCACCCGCGGGCCCGGCATCCGGTCGTCGCGTTCTTCTTTTTCCTTCATCGGGATCGGCCGCCAGAGCACCAGCAGCTTGCCGATGTGCTGGATCGGTGCGGCGCCCAACTGATCCGTCAGGGTCGCCAGCATCGCTTCGCGGGAGGCGCGCTCGTCGGAAAAGACACGGACCTTAATCAGCCCGTGGGCATTCAGTGCGGCGTCGGTTTCCCGAACGACGGCCGGCGTCAGGCCGTCGCCGCCGATCAACACCACCGGTGACAGATGGTGGGCGTCGGCGCGTTTTTCCCGGCGCTGATGGGTAGAGAGGGTAATAGCAGTCATCCACTTATTATCGATGCTGCATGAAAGTCAAATCCAAAAGCAAGAAGATCGACAAGGCGTGGTTGCTGGCGCACCTCAACGACACCTACGTCAAGCTGTCGAAAAAGGAGGGCTACCGCGCCCGCGCCGCTTACAAGTTGAAGGAAATCGACGAGACGCTCGGCCTGCTGAAGCCGGGTCAGGTGGTCGTCGATCTGGGCGCGGCACCGGGGGCGTGGAGCCAATATGTGCGCCGCAAGCTGTCGGCGAAGGTTCGCGATGCGGTTGGTGCCGGGCTCGGTCCGCTCAACGGCACCATCATTGCCCTGGACCTGCTGGATTTCGAGCCGATCGACGGCGTGGTCTTCATACAGGGCGATTTTCGGGACGAGCCGGTGCTGCAGCTGTTGGAAACAGCGGTGGGTGGCCGGCCGGTCGATGTCGTCGTGTCCGACCTGGCGCCGAACCTCACTGGTATCACCAGTTCCGATGACGCCCGGATCACGCACCTGGTCGAATTGGCGGTGGATTTCGCGGCGCGACATTTGGTCGCGGGCGGCACGCTGGTGTGCAAAGTGTTCCACGGCAGCAACTACAGCGAACTGGTCGGTTTGCTGAAAAGCCATTTCCGAACGGTCAAGGCTATCAAGCCCAAGGCGTCACGGGATCGCTCCTCTGAAACCTTTTTGATCGGCATGGGTCTCAAGGTCGAACGCAAAGCGGTCGGAACCTCAGTGAAGGCCGCGATGCCGGGGTGAGGCGCGTCGGTGTCGCGCCCGGCGACCTGATCAACCACACAGTACTTGAGTCGCATAAACTCGGTCCCACATAGATTAGACGTCGCGCCCGTGGTGCACGCCGATCCCGCAGTTGAAGAATTGGAGTGGCAGTGAACAATCAATGGTTTTCGAAAATTGCCGTGTGGCTGGTCATCGCCCTCGTGCTCTTCACCGTGTTCAAGCAGTTTGATCGCAGCACGGCAGCCGGCACCCAGATCGGCTACTCCGACTTCCTGGAAGAGGTGCGCAACAAGCACATCAAGGAAGTCACGCTGCAAGAAGGCCCGGCGGGCACCGAAATCGTCGCCAAGACCAACGACGACAAGCGTCTGCGAAGCACGGCCACATATCTGGATCGCGGGTTGGTCGGTGACCTGATCAACAGCGGCGTCAAGTTCGACGTCAAGCCGCGCGAGGAGCCTTCGCTGTTGATGAACATCCTTGTCTCTTGGGGCCCGATGTTGTTGCTGATTGGCGTTTGGATTTATTTCATGCGGCAGATGCAGGGCGGCGGCAAGGGCGGTGCCTTCAGCTTCGGAAAATCTAAAGCGCGCATGCTCGACGAAGCAAACAACACGACCAGCTTCGCCGACGTCGCCGGTTGCGACGAGGCGAAGGAAGAAGTTAAAGAGCTGGTCGATTTCCTGAAGGATCCGCAGCGTTTTCAAAAGCTCGGCGGCCGCATTCCACGTGGCGTGCTGCTGGTCGGCCCGCCTGGAACTGGCAAGACGCTGCTGGCCAAGGCGATTGCAGGCGAAGCCAAAGTGCCGTTTTTTAGCATTTCGGGCTCTGATTTCGTGGAAATGTTCGTCGGTGTCGGTGCAGCTCGGGTGCGCGACATGTTCGAGCAAGCCAAGAAGAGCGCGCCTTGCATCATCTTCGTCGATGAGATCGACGCAGTGGGTCGGCACCGCGGTGCTGGCTTGGGCGGTGGCAACGACGAGCGCGAGCAGACGCTCAACCAGATGCTGGTCGAGATGGATGGTTTCGAAACCAACCTGGGCGTGATCGTGATGGCGGCCACCAACCGGCCCGACATCCTCGACCCTGCGCTGCTGCGCCCCGGTCGTTTCGACCGCCAGGTCTATGTGACACTGCCCGACGTACGCGGTCGCGAGCAGATCTTGAACGTTCACATGCGCAAGGTGCCGGTGGGGCAGGACATCCGCGCCGATATCCTGGCACGCGGAACGCCAGGTTTTTCGGGCGCCGACCTCGCCAACCTGGTCAATGAAGCGGCCTTGTTCGCTGCGCGCCGCGCGGGCCGGGTGGTCGAGATGATGGATTTCGAGAAGGCCAAGGACAAGATCATGATGGGCCCCGAACGCAAGTCCATGGTCATGCCTGAGGAGGAGCGCAAGAACACCGCTTACCACGAGTCCGGTCATGCGTTGGTGGCGCGCTTGATGCCCAAGACCGATCCGGTGCACAAGGTGACGGTGATTCCGCGCGGTCGGGCACTCGGTGTCACGATGCAGTTGCCTGAAGGCGATCGCTACAGCCTTGACAAGGAACGGATGCTCAGCACACTTTCTGTGTTGTTCGGAGGGCGCATTGCCGAAGAGGTGTTCATGAACCAGATGACCACCGGCGCCAGCAACGACTTCGAGCGCGCGACCGCGATCGCCCGTGACATGGTCACCCGCTACGGCATGACCGATGAACTCGGCCCGATGGTCTATGCCGAAAACGAGGGCGAGGTGTTCCTTGGCCGCTCTGTGACCAAGACGACAACGATGTCCGAGGACACCATGCGCAAGGTCGATGGCGTGATCCGCCGCATCATCGACGAGCAGTACCTGGTCGCGCGTAAGCACATCGAGGACAACAAAGACAAAATGCATGTGATGGCCAAGGCGTTGCTGGAGTGGGAAACCATCGACAGCGACCAGATCGACGACATCATGAACGGCAAGCCACCACGGGCACCGAAAGACTGGACGCCGTCGTCCAACCGCTCAAACGATGGTCCACAGGCGCCGGTGTCGTCGGACAGCGCACCTGCCGCGGCCTGACGTCGGCGAACTATCTTTCCACGGGGCTTCGGCCCCGTTTTCACGTGCGCTGTGTTGTCAGTTGTTTAACGGCGTCGATCTCGGCTTTTTATGCTTTGGCAAACCACCCACCATCGGATCGATCTGTCGATGCCCAAGGTCATGGGCATCGTCAACACGACGCCCGACTCCTTCTCGGACGGAGGGCGGTTTGCGAATTCGGCCGCAGCGATTGACCACTGCCGACGGCTGATCGATGAGGGCGCCGACATCCTCGACATCGGCGGCGAGTCGAGCCGACCGGGTGCCGAGCCGGTGTCATTGGAGGAAGAGCGCCGCCGGGTGCTGCCGGTCTTCGAAGCGATGCTCGCCATGAGGCACCCGGTGTCGATCGACACCACCAAGTCGGCCTTGATGGCCGAAGCCCTGGCGCTCGGCGTCGACATCGTCAACGACATCCATGCCTTGCAGGCGCCGGGTGCAATTGACGTGGTGGCTGCGCATCCGAGTTGCGGCGTCTGCTTGATGCACATGCCTGGCGATCTGCCATCGTTGCAATCGCAGGCCGGCTGTGCCGATGTCGTGGCCGATGTCCGGTCGATGTTGCAAGGCCGGTTGAATGCGCTGACGGCCCGGGGCATTGCCGCCGATCGCTTGGTGCTGGACCCCGGCATCGGCTTCGGCAAGACGGTCGAGAACAATTTTGAATTGCTGCGCCGTCAGCGGGAATTGCTGGCCCTCGGCCGCCCCTTGCTGGTTGGTTGGTCGCGCAAGTCCTCACTCGGCGCGCTGACCGGCCGTGCCGTCGAAGATCGTCTGGCCGCCAGCCTGGCGGCGGCACTGGCGTCAGTGGCGCACGGTGCCAGCATCGTCCGCGTGCACGATGTCGCTGCCACGGTCGATGCATTGAAGGTGTGGCGCACCGCCGGTCTGCCGATAACACCCACTAACCTTAACGAATTGCAATGAGAGCTCAGCAACCATGACCAGAGTTCATTTCGGAACCGATGGCATCCGCGGCACGGTGGGCCAGTCGCCGATCACACCGGACTTCATGCTGCGGCTCGGTCATTCGGTGGGCCGGGTGCTGAAAGCGTCGGACCCCAAGCCAACGGTGCTGATTGGCAAGGACACGCGCATCTCTGGCTACATGATCGAGTCGGCGCTTGAAGCCGGCTTTGCCTCCGCGGGTGTCGATGTGTTGCTGACCGGCCCGCTGCCCACGCCCGGCATCGCTTACTTGACGCGCGCCCTGCGGCTGAACCTGGGCGTGGTCATCAGCGCCTCACACAACCCGTTCGCGGACAACGGCATCAAGTTCTTTTCGGCGCGCGGCGAGAAGCTGCCCGACGAGTGGGAGTCACTTGTCGAGGCTTCGCTCGACCACACCCCGCAATGGGTTGCCTCAGCCGGGCTCGGCAAGGCACGCAAGCTGGACGACGCGCGCGGCCGCTACATCGAGTTCTGCAAAAGTACGTTCGGCAGCGAGCTGTCGCTCAAGGGCATGAAGATCGTCGTCGACGCCGCCCACGGTGCGGCCTACCAGGTGGCGCCGGAGGTGTTCCACGAACTGGGTGCCGAAGTCGTGGCCATCGGCTGCAGCCCGGATGGCATCAACATCAACGCGGGGTTCGGCGCCACGGCGCCAGAGGCACTGGTTCGAGCGGTCAAAGAGCACCGCGCCGATTACGGTGTTGCGCTCGACGGCGATGCCGATCGCCAGCAACTGGTCGATGCGGCAGGGCGCTTGTACAACGGCGATGAGCTGCTCTATGTGATGGTGGCCGATCGTCTGGCGCAAGGCCAGGCCGTGCCTGGCGTGGTGGGCACCTTGATGACCAACCTGGCGGTGGAGTCCGCCCTGCGCCAGCTCGGCGTTGACCTGGTGCGTGCACGCGTCGGCGATCGGTATGTCCTCGAAGGACTGCTGGCCCGCGGCTGGAATCTCGGCGGAGAAGGCTCTGGCCACCTGCTGGCACTCGACCGGCACACCACCGGCGACGGCATCATCAGTGCGCTGCAGGTGCTGCAGGCGGTGTGCCGCAGCGGCGTGGCGTTGGCCGATCAGCTGCGCACTGTCACGCTGCTGCCGCAGGTGATGATCAATGTGCGTCTGCGCGATGGATTGGACTGGCGGGCGCACGACCCGCTGCACCGTGCCCAGCGCGAGATCGAGGCCGAGCTGGGTGACTCCGGGCGAATTCTGATCCGCCCGTCGGGCACCGAACCGTTGCTGCGGGTGATGGTGGAAGCCCGTGACCTGCAGGTGGCCTCCCACTGTGCACAACGACTCGCTCAGACCCTGCAGGTCTGAGCAGGCAACACGATCTCACTTCTTGACCGGGGGGATCAACACCTGGTCGACGATGTGCACCACGCCGTTCGAGGCTTCCAGGTCGGCGGTGGTTACCACCGCGTTCTCCACCGTCACAAAGCTGCCCGAGCGGTACAGCGACACCGGTGCGCCCTGCACGGTGGTGACCGGGCCGTTCTTCACCTCAGCCGAGGTCACCTTGCCGGGCACGACGTGGTACGTCAGCACCGAGATCAGCAAGGCCTTGTCTTTCGACAGCGCGTCCAGCGTCTTGGCAGGCACCGCCTTGAATGCGTCGTCGGTGGGCGCGAACACCGTGTAGGGCCCCGGTGCCTTCAACGTCTCGGTCAGACCGGCTTCATTGATCAATTTCGTCAGCGTCGACAGCTGTGGGGTGGCGGCAGCGGTGTCGCTGATGGTCATGGGCGCCGGCGGCGTGGCGCAAGCGCTGAGACAAAGAACCACCAACAGACTGATGAGCGATATCTTCTTCATGTGCATCGGGTGACTCCAGAGTAGGTGAGGTGGGCTGCTGCGCCATAGACACCGGCGTGATCAACGCTCCCTAAGTTATTGACTATTTGTGACAAAGGAATGAATGTCGTGTGACAGGGTCATCGGGTGGCAGACCTTTTGGTTGCCAGTGAGACATGACATCTTGCGGCAAGCAAATGTCACTGTACTGTCACATTCCGTGTCTAGAGTTATCAGTGACTTGTTAACTGCCCTTTGAGGGCAAAGAAAGGCTAAAAAATGACTTTTACGCCAATGCGAATTCTGAGTGTGTCGATGGCGCTGCTCGCCGCCTCCAGCACCTGTGTCGCGCAGGACGCCGTGGGTGCGGGTGCCACTTTCCCTGCGCCGCTGTACGCCAAATGGGCAGACGCATACAACAAGGCCACCGGTGCGAAGATCAATTACCAATCAGTCGGGTCGGGTGCCGGGTTGACTCAGATCCGTGGCAAGACGGTTGACTTCGGCGCGTCGGACATGCCGTTGAAAGACGACGTGCTTGTCAAGGACGGGTTGATGCAGTTCCCGACCGTGATTGGCGGCGTGGTGCCAGTGGTCAACATCAAGGGCGTCGCGCCTGGGCAGCTGAAGCTGACGGGTCCGGTACTCGGCGACATTTTCCTGGGCAAGATCACCAAGTGGAATGACGCAGCGTTGACCGCGCTGAACCCTGGCGTGCCACTGCCTGACACCGCCATTTCGGTGGTGCGCCGCGCCGACGGTTCGGGCACCACCTTCGTATTCACCAACTACCTTTCCAAGGTCAACGCCGAGTGGAAATCCACCGTCGGTGAAGGCACCGCGGTGAAGTGGCCGACCGGCGCTGGCGGCAAGGGCAATGAAGGCGTTGCGGCCTTCGTGACTCGCCTGCCGAACTCCATCGGCTACGTCGAGTTCGCCTACGTCAAGCAAAACAAAATGACCTACACGCAGCTTCAAAACCAGGCCGGCGCGTACGTCAGCCCTGACGCCGACAACTTCAAGGCCGCGGCTGCTGGTGCCGACTGGGCGAAAAGCTTCTACCAAATCCTGACCGACCAGCCAGGCAAGGAAGCTTGGCCCCTCACCGGCGCCACCTTCATCATGATGCACAAGGCGCAGGAGAAACCAGTTCAAGCCACCAACTCGTTGAAGTTCTTTGACTGGGCCTTCGTCGGCGGTGATCAGATGGCCGCCGACCTCGAGTACGTGCCGCTGCCCGCTTCGGTGAAAGATTTGATCCGCAAGCAGTGGGGTGAAATCAAAGACGCCGCTGGCAAGCCGGTCGCATACAAGTAACTCGGCGGCACCTTTCACTCGTGCCTCGTGGGGTTCGGCGCCGCGGCGCCGGTGCCTGAACCGCCCTTCGGACCTGACCTTCGGAGATCCCGTGGCCGCTACACTTAGCTCCGAGTCTTTCGTCAACAACATGGAACGGTCCGACCCGATGGGTAACCCGCCGGAGCCGCGACGCTCCTCGCCGTGGATCGACAAGCTATTTTCTGGCTTGGCCCATGGTGCAGCGCTGCTGACACTGTCGCTGCTGGTCGGCATCATCGCCTCGCTGGTCATCGGTGCATGGCCTGCGATTTCCGAATACGGGTTGAGCTTTTTGTGGCGCAGCGAGTGGGACCCGGTCGAAAACAGCTACGGTGGGCTGGTGATGATCTACGGCACGCTGATGACCTCGTTCATCGCGCTGTTGATTGCGGTGCCGGTCAGCTTTGGTATTGCGCTGTTTTTGACCGAGTTGTCGCCGAACTGGCTGCGGCGGCCGCTTGGCGTGGCGGTCGAGTTGCTCGCGGCGGTGCCGTCCATCGTCTACGGCATGTGGGGTTTGCTGGTGTTCAGTCCGGTGCTGTCGACCTATGTTCAGCAACCGCTGCAAAAGTTGCTGGTCAATGTGCCGGTGCTGCGCGATCTCGTGTCCGGCGCGCCGGTGGGCATTGGCATCCTGTCGGCCGGCATCATTCTGGCCATCATGATCATCCCGTTCATCGCATCGGTCATGCGCGATGTGTTCGAGATCACGCCGGCGATGTTGAAGGAGTCGGCTTATGCGCTCGGCTCGACAACCTGGGAGGTCGTCTACAAGGTGGTGTTGCCTTACACCAAGACCGGCGTTATCGGCGGCATCATGTTGGGCCTAGGCCGTGCGATCGGCGAGACCATGGCGGTCACTTTCGTCATCGGCAACTTCAATCAGCTCGACAGCTTGTCTTTGTTCGAAGCCGCCAACAGCATCACCTCGGCCTTGGCCAATGAATTTGCCGAGGCAGCACCGGGCCTGCACCAGGCTTCTCTGATCTACCTCGGCCTGGTGTTGTTCTTCATCACGTTTGTGGTGCTGTCGCTGTCGAAGCTGTTGCTCGCGCGGTTGCAAAGAAACGAAGGGAGCCGCTCATGAGCGCTGGTGCGACGCTTGAAGCGTCGCGCCTGGCGAAGCACAAGACGCGCAAGGCCATCAATGCCGTCGCGATGGTGCTGTGCATGAGCGCCATGGCATTCGGCTTGTTCTGGTTGGCCTGGATCCTGATTGAGACGGTTCGTCTGGGACTGGGTGGGCTGTCGACATCGCTGTTCACCGAGATGACCCCGCCGCCGCAGGCAGAGACCGGCGGCTTGTTGAACGCCATCTTCGGTTCGCTGATGATGGTGGGGCTGGCTACATTGATCGGCACGCCGATCGGGGTGATGGCGGGGGTGTATCTTGCTGAATACGGCCAGAAAACCTGGCTCGGCACGGCCACCCGGTTCATCAACGACATCTTGCTATCGGCGCCGTCGATCGTCATCGGTCTGTTCATCTACACCGTGGTCGTTGCGCCGATGAAAGGATTCTCAGGCTGGGCCGGGGTGCTGGCGCTGGCATTGATCGTGATTCCAGTGGTCATCCGCACGACCGAGAACATGCTGACCTTGATCCCCAGCGCACTGCGTGAGGCCGCCTATGCGCTGGGCACACCGAAGTGGAAGGTGATTATTTCCATCACGCTAAAAGCGGCGCGTGCGGGAGTCATCACTGGCGTGTTGTTGGCGGTGGCACGCATCGCCGGTGAAACCGCACCGCTGCTGTTCACGGCGTTGTCAAACCAGTTCTGGTCGTCGAGCCTGAATGAACCAATGGCCAGCCTGCCGGTCACCATCTTCAAGTTCGCACTCAGTCCTTATGAAAACTGGCAGAAGCTTGCCTGGGCCGGGGTGTTCCTGATCACTCTCGGGGTGCTGGCGCTGAACATCCTCGCGCGGGTTTTGTTCCGCAACAAACACTGACGGCCGGAGGCCTGCACATGGACAAGAAAGTCGACGCCCCGCTGAACGAAAAGATCAAGATCTCGGTGCGCAACCTGAATTTCTACTACGGGAAATTCCATGCGTTGAAAAACATCAACCTCGACCTGCCGGAAAAAAAAGTTACCGCCTTCATCGGCCCGTCGGGCTGCGGCAAGTCGACGCTGCTGCGCACCTTCAACCGCATGTTCGAGCTGTACCCTGAACAGCGTGCCGAAGGCGAGATCCTGCTCGACGGCGCCAACATCCTGACCTCAAAAAAAGACGTGTCGTTGATGCGCGCCAACGTCGGTATGGTCTTTCAGAAGCCAACCCCCTTCCCGATGTCGATCTACGACAACATCGCTTTCGGTGTGCGTCTCTTCGAGACTTTGCCGCGTGCCGAAATGGACGAACGGGTCGAGTGGGCGCTGAAGAAGGCTGCCTTGTGGAACGAGGTCAAGGACAAGATCAACCAGAGCGGCTCCGGGCTGTCCGGCGGTCAGCAGCAGCGGCTGTGCATTGCGCGCGGCATTGCGATCAAGCCAGAAGTGCTGTTGCTCGACGAGCCGTGTTCTGCACTGGACCCGATTTCCACCGGCAAGATCGAGGAGCTGATCCACGAGCTGAAGTCAGATTACACCGTGCTGATCGTCACCCACAACATGCAGCAAGCGGCACGCAGTTCGGACTACACCGCCTACATGTACCTGGGCGATCTGATCGAGTTCGGCCCGACCTCGGAGCTGTTCATGAAGCCGAAGATGAAGGACACCGAGGACTACATCACCGGACGTTTCGGTTAATGCACGACGCAGTCCGTACAGATCACACAGGGAGTCACCATGACTGAAAGACACCTCTCCACTCAGTTCGACTCCGAACTCAGCGGCATTTCTACGCGGGTGTTGGAGATGGGCGGCCTGGTCGAGTCGCAGGTTGCGCAGGCGGTCTATGCGCTGACGCATTTCAGTTCTGAAACCGCGTCGCAGGTGCTGGTGCTGGAAGAGACCGTCAATACGATGGAAGTCGAGATCGACCGCGACCTCTCCAGCATCATCGCGCGGCGCCAGCCAACCGCTCGCGATTTGCGATTGTTAATCGCCATCAGCAAGACCATCGCCAACCTCGAACGGGTGGGCGACGAAGCCGCCCGCGTTGCGCGCACCGTGCAACGGCTGGTCAACACCGGGGTGTCGAGCCGCCTGCGCTTGCCGGTGGCCGACCTGAAGTTCGAATCCGAACTGGCCGTTGCACAGTTGCGCAAGGCGCTGGATGCGTTTGCTCGCCTCGACGTCGAGAAGGCGCTGGAGGTGCTGAAGCAGGACGATCAGATCGACCAGGAATTCGAAGGCCTGATGCGCAAGTTGATCACTTTCATGATGGAAGACCCACGCACGATTTCATCGAGCATCGATTTGGTGTTCGTCGCCAAGGCGATCGAGCGCGTCGGTGACCACGCGAAGAACCTCGCGGAGCAGATCATCTACATCGTCAAGGGGACGGATGTGAGACACAACTCCGTCGAGGACGTCGAGACCATGGTGCGATGAACAAGCTGTCAAGGAGCCCCCAATGAGCCGAGTTCTGGTCGTGGAAGACGAGTTGGCAATTGCCGAGCTAATCTCTATCAACTTGCGCCACGCCGGCTACGACGTGACGATTGCGTCCGACGCCGATCAGGCGCAGATCGAGGTCGATGGCGTGTTGCCTGATCTGGTCGTGCTGGATTGGATGTTGCCCGGGCAGTCGGGGCTGGTGCTGGCCAAGCGCTGGCGTGGTCAGACACGCACCCGCGAACTGCCGATCATCATGCTGACCGCGCGCGCCGAAGAGGGCGACATGATCTCCGGGCTCGATGCCGGCGCCGATGATTACCTGACAAAGCCGTTCTCGACCAACGAGCTGCTGGCCCGCATCCGCGCCGTTCTGCGCCGCAAGGCGCCCGAGGCACTCGACACGGTGGTCGACGTGGCGGGCCTGAAGCTCGACCCGTCGACGCGCCGGGTGGCGCGCGACGAACGCGAGGTGCGCATCGGGCCGACCGAGTTCCGTCTGCTGCACTTCTTCATGACGCATCCGGAGCGGGTGCACAGCCGCGCGCAGTTGCTCGACCGGGTATGGGGCGACCATGTGTTCATCGAGGAACGAACGGTCGATGTGCATGTGAAGCGCTTGCGCGAAGCGCTCGATCCGGTGGGTTGCTCGCGCATGATTGAGACGGTGCGTGGCGCTGGGTATCGCTTCACGCAACAGGTGCAGGCGCTGTCCACCTGAGTTGAACGAGCGTCATTGAATGGGCTGGCTTTTCCCACGTTTGCTGGCCTCCACACTCTGCGTGCTGTTGGCGGGGTGGCTCGGCTGGCTGATCGCAAGCGCATGGGAGTTGCCGCTGCTGGGCGCTTCGGTTGGTGCGGTGTTCGGGGCGCAAGGGTATGCGCTGATCGACGCGTTCCGCGGACAGCGTTTCCTGAAATGGCTGCAGTCGCGCCATGCGATGGCGGCTCCGAAATACAGCGGTTTCTGGGGCGAAGCGAGCTACCGCGTCGAACGCTCGACCCGCTTGCTCGAACAGAAGATCGATCGGGAACAGATCCGCCTGGGCCAGTTCCTGTCGGCCATCGAAGCCTCGCCGAACGGCGTGATGATGCTCGACGTCGACGACCAGATCGAATGGTGCAATTCGGTGGCTGCCGACCATTTCGGCATCGACCCGCAGCGCGACCGCCTGCAGCCAATCACCAACCTGGTTCGCGCACCGACTTTTGTCGCCTACCTGCAGGCTGGTCTGTTCGATGAGGTGGTGACATTTCCGGGGCCCGGAGCGCGTGGTACGGTGTCGGTGTTGATCAAACCCTATGGCGAGGCGATGAAGCTGGTGCTATCGCAAGACATCACCGAGCGCGAACGCAGCGACAGCATGCGGCGCGGCTTCGTCGCCAATGTGTCGCACGAGATTCGCACCCCGTTGACGGTGCTCTCAGGCTTTATTGAAACGATGTCCAGCCTGCAGTTGACCGAGGTCGAACGGCGTCGGGTCATTGAGCTGATGGCGCAGCAGGCGCTGCGCATGCAGCATCTTGTCGGCGATCTGCTGACGCTGGCCCAGCTCGAAGGGAGCCCGCGGCCCCCGGCCGATCGCTGGGTGTCGGTGCAGCAGTTGCTGACGCAGGTGCGTGCGGCGGCCGAGGCCTTGTCGGCCGGGCGACACACGCTGTTCTGCGGCAGCGCCGCCACGACAGACGGCGGCGGTGACCTGATTGCCGGGACGGAGCAGGAACTGCACAGCGCGATTGCGAACCTGGTCAACAACGCCATCCGGTACACACCGAGTGGCGGCACGGTCCATGTGTCGTGGGTCGTGCGTGCCGACGGTGTCGGTGAACTGGAGGTGCGTGACTCGGGCATCGGGATCGCCAAAGAGCACCTGCCGCGACTGACCGAGCGCTTCTACCGTGTGGATGGCAGCCGATCGCGCGACACTGGTGGTACCGGTCTGGGTTTGTCGATCGTCAAGCATGTCGTGCTGCGACATGGCGGCGAGCTTGAAATCCGCAGTGACCCGGGCCACGGGTCCAGCTTCAAGCTGGTGTTTCCAGCCGCTCGTGTTCGGGCCATGACGCCATCAACCGAATCGCCGGGGCTGGAAGCCGCTTCGTTGCAGCCGGGCGTAGACAACCCGGTCGGCGTCGCGGGCTGAGCCGCTCGGGCTGGCACTGCTCAGCGTGCACCTGGGCGGGTCGCCGCACTCGGCGCGCGGCGGTAGATGGCGACCCACTCAGTGCGGTCTGTGGGCCGGTTAACACGGGCGACCAGCGTCCATCCAGCCGGTGCCGGGTGTTTGCCAGACCGAAGCTCGGGCTGTAGCACATAGGTGCAACGGGTGTCTGCCGGCCCGAACAGGCCATCGACCCGGTAGCCACCGAAGTATTCGAGTGAAGCCCACACGCTGCGCGGCAGGCTGGATGCGGCGATGCAGGCCCCGGACGGCACGTATTGAGCCACGCGCGTGACCAGCGGGCGCAGGCTGCGTGCGTAGTCGAGCACCGGCAGCATCAAGGTCATCAGCAGCAGCCAGCACAGCGCAACCCCGCTCGCCGGAAGCACCAGGCTTTTCCACAGCGCGTGCTGGTTGCGCCCCGTGCGCCACCGCACCAACCACACCCACGCCAGGCTGCCGGCCGCTGCGAGCAGCAGCGCCAGCAGCGAGAACTGCGAGACGAAGCCGGGCGCCAGCTTGACGACGTTTTGTGCAGGGCGCACCGGAAAGCCGATCTGCAGCGAGGCGTAAATCATCCAGAACGCGATCGCACAGAGGCTGAAAAAAAACACCGAGAACCAGTCGACCGCTGCCGCCGTGCTGCGTTTGAGCGTCGGCAGCGCAAAGGCCGCCAGCAGTGCCAGTGCGGGCAACGACAGCATCAGCGTTCGATCTTGTCCCCCCATCACGACGCTGGCCACTGCCGTCACCGCCGCACAGCTCAGCGGCACCGCGATGTGGCGGTTCAGGATGTGCCTGCGCCACTGCCACAGCGTCCACAAGGCCAGCGGCCACACCGGCCACAGGAACCACAGCCATTGACGTGCCACCGCGGTGACGCTGCCCGGAGTCCGGTAGCCGCCGACCTGCCATGTCCAGAGCCCCGACACGGTGGCCAGCGCCGCCGTCAAAGCCGTGGCCGCTGCGACCCAGGGCATGAAGCGGCGCACGACTGGATAGGCCGATCGGGCGCACACCAAGCTGCCTACCAGGCCGAGCGCCAGCGCGATGCTCGGTGCGCCGCTGCCAGCCAGGGCTGGCAGGCTGGTCATCACGGCGAACTGCGAACGGCTGCCGCGCGCGCGGCTGGCCGCCATGGCATAGGTGAACAGCGCCACGCAGGCGAGCTGAGTTAGCTCGGGCGTCGTTTCATGCCCGAGTTGCAGCAGTCCCAGGGTCGCGATCAGCGCCAGCAAGGCACCGTCGGCCATCGCCCGGGCGTAATCGACCGGATCCGCCTCGCCACCGAAGGCGAAGGGCAGGGGCTGGGCGGCTTCGGTGCGTGCCAGGTGATACGCGGCGTACCAGGTGAGCGCCAGCACCGACATCAGCAACATTGCGAACGGCAGCCGGGCTGCCAGTGCCGGGTCGATCCACGGGCTGAGCATGCGGATAAAGGCGGCACCGAGCCAGTAGGGCACGGGCGCCGGATCGGCTGCCACGCCGCCCACGGTCGGCATCCACCACGGCGATCGGCCATCGGCCATGCTGACCATGAAGCCGAATGTGGTCACATCGGCATTGCGCCAGGGGTCGCGCCCGAACAGTCCTGGCAGCACGTAGGCGGCGCAAAACAGCAGCAAGGCCCAGCGCGGCAGTCGCTGCACGGCACGCTGCGAGACCAGGGCGGGATTCAGTGAGGAGTGGACCATGCAAAAAAAGGCAGCCGAGGCTGCCTTTCTGAACGTGCGGTTGTTGGACCTGCCTTACTTCTTCAGGTGCGCAAATTTGTTGCGGAATTTCTCGACGCGGCCGCCCAGTGAGTCGATGCTCTTTTGTGTGCCCGTGTAGAACGGATGCGATTCGCTGGTGGTCTCCAGCTTGAACAGCGGCATTTCGCGACCATCGTCAAGTTTGATGGTTTCTTTCGCCGTGGCGCACGAGCGCGTGACGAACTTGAAACCGTTGGACAAGTCGACGAAACAAATATCGCGGTAGTTGGGGTGAATGCCGTCTTTCATGGATACCTCTGTGCTGTGCTGCGGGAGCCACGCCGAAACATTCAGCGCACTTGCCTTTGGGAAACCGCAAATTATAACTTGCCGATGTGTCTCCAGCCACCGGGCTCACCCACCGCGGCGCATCATGTCAAAGAAGTCGTGGTTGGTTTTGGTGGACTTCATTTTGTCGAGGATGAACTCCATTGCCTCGATCTCGTCCATCGGGTAGAGCAATTTGCGCAAGATCCAGGTCTTCTGCAGGATCTCAGGCTTCAGCAGCAACTCTTCGCGCCGCGTGCCCGACTTGTTGAGCAGAATCGACGGGTAAACTCGCTTTTCGGCCATGCGGCGATCCAGGTGGATTTCGCAGTTGCCGGTGCCCTTAAATTCTTCGTAGATCACCTCGTCCATCCGGCTGCCGGTATCGACGAGGGCGGTGCCGATGATGGTCAAAGAGCCGCCTTCTTCAATGTTGCGTGCCGCGCCGAAAAAGCGTTTCGGGCGCTGCAAGGCGTTCGCATCGACACCGCCCGTCAGCACCTTGCCTGACGACGGCAGCACGTTGTTGTAGGCGCGGGCCAGGCGGGTGATCGAGTCGAGCAGGATCACCACGTCTTTTTTCATCTCGACCAGGCGCTTGGCGCGCTCGATCACCATTTCGGCGACCTGCACGTGGCGCTGCGCCGGTTCGTCGAAGGTGGAGCTGATGACCTCGCCGCGCACGGTGCGCTGCATTTCGGTCACTTCTTCTGGCCGCTCATCGACCAGCAGCACGATCAGGTGCGCTTCGGGGTAGTTGGCGACGATGGCGTGTGCGAGCTGCTGCATCATCACCGTCTTGCCGCTCTTCGGCGCCGACACCAGCAGCGCGCGCTGGCCCTTGCCGATCGGCGCGATCAAATCGACGATGCGGGCGGTGATGTTCTCGTCCGACTTGATGTCGCGTTCGAGCTTGAATTGCTCTTTCGGGAAGAGCGGCGTCAAGTTCTCGAACATGATCTTGTTCTTGCTCTCCTCGGGCGTCAGGCCGTTGACCTTGTCGACCTTGACCAGCGCGAAGTAGCGCTCGCCGTCCTTCGGCACCCGCACCTCGCCTTCGACGTCGTCGCCGGTGTGTAGGTTAAAGCGGCGGATCTGGCTGGGGCTCAGGTAGATGTCATCGGTCGAGGCCATGTAGCTGGCGTCCGGTGCACGCAAAAAGCCGAAGCCGTCGGGCAGCACTTCCAGCACGCCGTCGCCAAAGACTTGCTCACCGCCCTTGGCGCGCTTTTTCATGATCGCGAACATC
>JANPNF010000431.1:0-1504 GCA_031427315.1 Burkholderiales bacterium
GCGCCCTTGACCAGGCCGCTGGCCGGCGAGATGCAGCCCGGAATGCCGATGCCCAGCGGCAAGCCGCGCACGCCCAGGCAGGCTTCAGCGCGCGCCACCAGATCGACGATCGCGCCGAGCACAGCAGCGTAGCCGCCGGCCGGCGTGGCCACGCGCTCGCGCAGCAGGAAGCGGCCGTCGTCGGCTGCCAGCGCGGCAACTTCGATCTTGCTGCCACCGAGGTCAATGCCGAGCAGGGGTGGGGTCATGGCGTGGGCAGCAACTGTCGCAGTGTGGCTTCGTCGATGATCGCCACGCCGAGTTCGCGTGCCTTGTCGAGCTTGCTGCCGGCCTCTGCACCGGCGACGACGAAATGCGTCTTCTTCGACACCGCGCCCGCGACCTTGCCGCCGGCGGCTTCGATCAGCGCCTTGGCGTCCTCGCGGGCCAGCGTGGGCAGCGTGCCGGTGAGCACGAAGGTCTGCCCGGCCAGCGGCTTGGGCGAGCGATCGGCGCTGCCGTCATGTTCGGACCAGGCAATGCCGGCGGCGCGCAGTTGTGCAATCACGTCGCGATTGTGCGGCTGGGCGAAGAATGTGTGCACGCTGTGCGCGACCACCGGGCCGACGTCGGCCACTTCGAGCAGTTGCTCGATGCTGGCCGTCATCAAACGCTCGAGCGCACCGAAGTGCCGGGCCAGGTCCTTGGCCGTCGTTTCGCCGACCTGGCGGATGCCCAGCGCGTAGAGGAAGCGCGCCAGCGTGGTGGTCTTGCTGTTGTCCAGCGCGGCGACCAGGTTGGCCGCGCTCTTGTCGGCCATGCGCTCGAGTGCGGCGAGCGAGGCCACGCCGAGCAGGTACAGCTCGGGCAGGGTGCGGATCACGCCCGCGTCGACCAGTTGGTCGACCCGCTTGTCGCCCAGGCCTTCGATGTCCATCGCACGGCGGCCGGCGAAGTGCAGGATCGCCTGCTTGCGTTGCGCCGGGCAGAACAGGCCGCCGCTGCACCGGTGATCGATGCCGCCCTTCTCGCGCACCACCGCGCTGGCGCAGACCGGGCATGACCGCGGCATGCGGAAGTTAGGCACGTACGCGCTGCGCGTGCCCGGCACACGGCCGACGACCTCGGGAATCACGTCGCCAGCGCGGCGCACGATCACGGTGTCGCCGATGCGCACGCCTTTGCGCCGCAGCTCGAACAGGTTGTGCAGGGTGGCGTTGCTGACCGTCGTGCCGCCGACGAACACCGGCTCGAGCTTGGCCACGGGCGTGAGCTTGCCGGTGCGCCCAACCTGGATCTCGATGCCGTTCAGCCGCGTCTGCTGCTCCTGCGCCGGGTACTTGTGCGCCACCGCCCAGCGCGGCTCGCGCGAGACGAAGCCGAGCTGCTGCTGCAGGGCGCGGCGGTCGACCTTGTAGACCACGCCGTCGATGTCGAACGGCAGGCTCTCGCGCAGCGCCGCGACGCGGTGGTGGAACCCGACCAGCCCGGGCGCGCCCGGCACGACACAGCGCTCGGCGTTCAC
>JANPNF010000432.1:0-2728 GCA_031427315.1 Burkholderiales bacterium
CGGGAAGAACAGCAGCAGCGCGAGTGACCAGGCGGCCACGGTGCGCACCAGCGGGAAGGGGTCTTTTTTGCTCATGGGGATGTCTCCTGGCCGGTCAATCGAGGTTCTTGCCGACCATGCGGATCAGGAACATGCCGACGATGTTGGCCAGCACCACCGCGAACAACGCGCCGGCCGAGGCCACGCCCACATCGAAGTTCATCAGCGCCTGCTTGTAGATCAGGAACGCGAGGTTGGTGCTCTCGTTGCCGGGGCCGCCGCTCGTGGTCGTGAAGATCTCGGCGAACACGCTCATCAGGAAGATCATCTCGATCATCACCACCACCGCGATCGAGCGGCCCAGGTGCGGCAGCGTAAGGTACCAAAACTGGTGCAGCGCATTGGCGCCGTCCATGCGCGCCGCCTCCAGCTGCTCGCGGTCGAGCGATTGCAGCGAGGTTATGAAGATCAGGCAAGCGAAGGGCAACCACTGCCAACTCAGGATGATGACAACCGAAAACAGCGGGTAGTCGGTCATCCAGTCGATCGGCGTCGCACCGAAGAAGCTCCAGACCTTGCCGAGCACCCCGTAGATGGGGTTCATCATCATGTGCTTCCACAGCAGCGCATTGACCGTGGGCATCACGAAGAACGGCGAGATCAGCAGCACGCGCACGATGCCCTGCCCGGGGAACGGGTCGTTGATCAGCAGCGCCAGTCCCACGCCGAGCACGACCGTGATAACGATCACCCAGCCCAGCAGTTCGATCGTCTGCAGCACCGAGGGCCAGAAGTCCGGGTCGGTGATGAAATACCTGAAGTTCTCCAGTCCGACGAAGCCGTGCTCGCCCGGCTGGTTCAGGTTGTAGTGGATGAGCGAGAAATAGATCGTCATCACCAGCGGCACGATCATCCACGCGAACAGCGTGACGACCGCCGGCGCCAGCAACGCACGGGACAGAAACCGGGACATAGCAGCAACCTTCCTGCGCGAGGGCGGGCGGGCGAGGACGGTGCCGCGCCCGATTTAACTCACTTCGCGGCTTATTTTTTGTAGTAGCCGCCCTTGGTCATCTCGCGCTCGGCCGCGGTCTGCGAGGTCTTCAAGGCCTGATCGACCGTGACCTTGCCCGACAGCGCCGCGCTCATCTGCTGGCCGACCGCCAGCCCGATCGCCTGAAACTCGGGGATCGCGGCGTACTGCACCCCGACGTACGGCGACTTCGGCAGCGTGCTGTCGTCCGGGTTCGCCGAATCGATCGCCTTCTTCTCCTCGACGGCAAACTTCGCGACCTTTTGGAACTCCGGGTTCGCGTAGGTCGACTTGCGCGTGCCGGTCGGCACCGAAGCCCAGCCGCCGCTCTTGGCGATCAGGTTGATGTAGTCCTTCGAGGTCGCCCAGGTGATGAACTTCTGCGCCGCCTCGGGCTGCTTCGAAGACGCAGGGATCGCGAGGTTCCATGACCAGAGCCAGTTCGAGCCCTTGTTCGTCACCGCAGTCGGCGCCGCGGCGAACGCGACCTTGTCGGCCACCTTCGACTGCTTCGGATCGCTGATGAACGACGCGGCGATCGTTGCGTCGATCCACACGCCGCACTTGCCTTCATTGAACAGCGCGAGATTCTCGTTAAAGCTGTTGGCCGAAGCGCCGGGCGGGCCGTATTTCTTCATCAGGTTGACGTACTGTGTGATCGCGTCGTGCCAGGGCTTCGAGTCGATCTGCGGCTTCCAGGCCATGTCAAACCATTGGCCGCCGTAGGCATTGACCATCGTGGTCAGAAATGCCATGTTGTCGCCCCAGCCCGGCTTGCCGCGCAGGCACAGGCCGTACACGCCCTTGGCCGGGTCGTGTATCTTCCCGACGATGTCGGCCATCTGTGCCCAGGTGGGGTTCGGCGGCATGGTCAGACCCTTGGCCTTGACGAGGTCTTCGCGGTACATCGTCATCGAGCTTTCGCCGTAGAACGGCGCGGCGTAGAGCTTGCCTTCTTGCGAGAGGCCGCTGCGGATTGCCGGCAGGATGTCGTCGACGTCGTACTTCGCGTCGGTCTTGATCTCGGTGAGCCAGCCCTTCTTGCTCCACATGGGCGCCTCATACAGGCCGATCGTCATCACGTCGAACTGCCCGCCCTTGGTCGCGATGTCGGTCGTCACGCGCTGGCGCAGCACGCCCTCTTCGAGCGTGACCCACTTCAGCGTGATGCCCGGATTCGCAGCCTCGAATTCCTTCGTGTGCTTCTGCATCTCCACCATGTGGCCGTTGTTCACGGTCGCGATGACGAGGTCGACCGCGTGGGCAGAGGCGGCGGCGGCCATGCTGAAGCCGAAGGCCACGACAATCTTGTATCTCATGGGTTTGTCTCCTGTCGTTTGATAAAAAACGTGCGGGGCGTGCAGCGCCCCGGTTGGCGGACGATAGGCGCATCGAGTTGCTCAACTCAGTACAACAGCGCTGAATAATGATACTTTTTTGCGCTAATCAGTTGGGAGTTTCCTTCACGCATACATCGCCCGCTTAACCGTCCACGTCACGATTTGTTCGGTGCGACTCGACAAAGAGCCGGACGCGTTTGGGTGTGCTAATCCGCCCTGCGCCCGCTGCACGCTCGGGGTTTAATAGGCGCGCCTCCCTTGAGCCGTCAGAAGTGCATTCGCGGTGATGCAACAGTGTGTCCTGCTCTAATAATTTCGCACACGCAGATAGGTGGAAATCACCAGGACAGTCACCGCGGCGAAACAGAAACGAAGA
>JANPNF010000433.1:0-8536 GCA_031427315.1 Burkholderiales bacterium
CGGCCACCAGCGCGACGGACAAGGCGCCGACGACAAACCAGGCAATGACGGCGACGACGCCGCCAGCGACGACCGAACCCGCCACCTTGCCCAGCGTCGCGCGCAACACGCCGCCGACCGCCAGCACGACGATAAAAAGCAGCGGCAGGTACTGCTGGAAAGCGCCCCGCCCTGCCGACCCGCCGACGGTGTTGTTGCTGGCAGCAGGCAGCGGCTCGCCATCGACGACGCTGATGATCTGGCTGACACCGGCCGTGATGCCGCCATAGAAGTCCTGGGTCTTGAACCGCGGCAGGATGGTCTCGCTAATGATGCGTTTGCTGGTGAGATCGTTGAGTGCACCTTCCAGGCCGTACCCCACTTCGATGCGCATCGCACGGTCGTTCTTGGCCACCACCAGGATTGCGCCGTCATCGATCTTCTTCCGCCCCAACTTCCACTGCTCGGCCACGCGCAGCGCGTATTGCTCGATCGCTTCCGGCGCTGAAGTGGCGACCATGAGCACGGCCAACTGGCTGCCTTTGCGCGTCTCGAAGGCGGCGAGCGTTTGCTCCAGCGTGGCTTTTTGCTGCGCCGTCAGCGTGCCGGTTTGGTCGACGACACGCCCCGTCAACGCGGGCACGGGCACCTGCGCTGCGGCGGGCGCAAACCAACCCACCCCAGTGGCAAGCAGCAGCGCTAGGCAGGCCCGGCCGAGCCAGTGCAGACCTTTGCCTGTGGTCACTTGGTCGCCCCCGATCCGGCGCCTAAGGGCCTGGCCGGGGCGGTGTCGAAGCCAACGCTGGGCGGTTTGGCGATGTCCTTTTCGTTGTCGACGGCGAAGGTCGGTTTTTCTTTGTAGCCGAACACCATCGCGGTCAGGTTGGACGGAAAAGACCGCACCGTCACGTTGTAGTCCTGCACCATCTTGATGTAGCGGTTGCGTGCGACGGTGATGCGGTTTTCGGTGCCCTCCAGCTGCGCTGACAGGTCGCGGAAGCCTTGGTTGGCCCTCAGGTTCGGATACTGCTCCGACACCACCATCAAGCGCGATAACGCACCTGTCAGTTCACCCTGCGCCTGCTGGAATTTCTGAAATGCCGCTGGATCATTGATCAATTCCGGGGTGGCCTGGATTGATGTGGCTTTCGAACGCGCCTCAATCACCCGGGTCAACGTGTCTTGCTCGAACTTTGCCTCACCCTTGACGGTGCTCACGAGGTTCGGAATCAGGTCCGCGCGGCGCTGGTATTGGTTGATGACTTCAGCCCACCCCGCCTTGACCTGCTCATCGGTGGTTTGAAAGGTGTTGTAGCCGCAGCCGGTCAGGCTCAAAGACAGAACTGCCATCAAGCCGACGAATGATTTGCGCATGTTTCGTTCTCCAAAATGGTCAGGTTGAGCTTTGAGTTGCGGGCTGTGTTCGGGCCCGTTCGGAGGTGAAGCGGTCGTGGCCGCGCGGCGCAAAGTGCAGATAGATCACCGCGCTGAGCAGCGCGGCAAAGAAGCACCACACCGAGATGAACCAGGTGGCGTAGAAAACATACGCCGCGCCGAACGACAGCAGCGCCAGAACACCGAATACGAACACCATTCGGTGCGTGGACAGCAGCGGACTGACGACCGATGACAGCAGGTACAGCGTCATCGTGACGGTCGCGAAGTAATGCGGTGAGACGTACTCGATGTGCTGCCCGATCGGTCGTGAAACCACCGGAAACGCAAACAGGACGTACAGCAAATAAGCGGCGACCGTGGCACCGGCCGCGACAAACGAGATCATCGCCCTGCGACGCCAGCCCTCAGGCTCCATCAACACCACAGCCACCGGCACATAAATCGGCCACAGCACATGCGAGAAGAAGGAATACACGTGGGTCAACACCGCATTCAACTGCGTGGCCCCGTTGCTGAAGGTCAGCCAGACCACACCTTCGATCAGCTGCTGGACTGCAAACAGCAGCGGCATCGCAGCGAACGGCAGGTCCCGCCGCCGATGTGGATCATTGGAGGCCAGCGCTGCGCGCAGCGTCAGCGTGCCGACACCCAGCAACCCGACACCGGCTGTAAAACTGGCGCTGGCCGAAAAGCACATTCAGCTAACCCTTTCCTGGTGACCCATGCTGGTGGCGTACAGGTCGCCGCGCGACAACGGCAGCGGCCACTCGCCCCGGTTGGGCTTGGACGCAAGCACTTGGTAAATGCCGGTGGTGCCGGCCTCGAAGTCCAGCGCACAGGCCGCCATGTACAGGCGCCAGACGCGGTAGGTCGGCTCGTCCACCTCGCGCAGCGCCGCTTCGCGGTTGGCCTCCAGGCGCTGCACCCAATGCCGCAGCGTCAGCGCATAGTGCGGACGCAGGCCCTCGACATCGTGAATCTCGAAGCCCGCGCGCTCCATGCCGAGCTGGATGTTGCTGATGCAATCGAGTTCGCCATCGGGGAAGACATAGCGGTTGATGAACTGCGTGGCCACCGTCTTGTGCCAGCCTTCCTCGTCGTGCGTGATGCCGTGATTCAGAAACAAGCCGCCCGGCCGCAGCGCCCTCATCACGGCCCCGAGGTAGGTCGGCAGGTTGGCCAGGCCGACGTGCTCGAACATGCCGATGCTCGACACCTTGTCGAAGGCACCCGCGTCAGCAAGATCGCGGTAATCGCGCAGCTCCACCGTCACCAAACGCTGCAAGCCCTCGGCGCAAATGCGCTGCTGCGCAAACTCGAATTGCTGCTGGCTCAATGTGATGCCGTGGGCCCTCACGCCGTGGTGCCGGGCTGCCCAGCACACCAGTGCGCCCCAGCCGCAGCCGATGTCAAGCAAACGCTCGCCGGGTTGCAGACGCAGCTTGCGGCACACGTGTTCGAGCTTGTTGCGCTGCGCCTGGTCTAGCGACTCGTCCGGCGTCGTGAAATACGCGCAGGAGTAAACACGCTCCTCATCCAGCCACAGGCGGTAGAACTCATTGGACACGTCGTAGTGAAAGGAGATCGCGGCGCGGTTTTCGGTCTGTGAGTGGGCCTTGACCGCAGCGCCTTGCAAGCTGGGGCGCGCGCCCCCACGACTACGCCGGCCGTCGTCAGGTGCGCCAAGCCGCAGCGCCGTGACAAGCGCGATCAGCCGCTCGCGCAGCGACAGCTGTATGGATCGCAAATGGTCCTTCAGCGCCAGCGCCGCGAACAAGTCACCCTCGATGTCGATGTCGCCCCGGAAATACGCCTCGACCAAACGCAGCGGGTCGCGGCCCAGGACCATCGAACGAACGAAGCCAGGGTGGTTGCACACCAGCGTGAAGGGCGGATGCGGTGCATGCGCCGACGCGTTGCCGAGCCTCAACACCGTGCCGTTCCACAGCCGCAGCGCCAGACTGCCGTGGTACCTGCTGAACACCTGACTCAACAAGCGCGCTGCGTGGTGCGCGCCAGCGGGCAACGCAGCTCGCCGATCTGCATCCGTTGCATCCAGCGCGGAGACCGTCTCGCCCACTGGGAAGGCGCGGGCTTCTGCCATGGCTGAGTTACCAACGACTTTCATCGGGCGAGCCGGCAGCTGGTGTATTCCCCGCAGGGTCGCTTTGACCGCCCCCATGGCTGCCTTGACCGCCGTGCTTGAACATGTGCGTGAGTGGGCAGACCAACAGCGACAGCAACGGCAATGCGCCAAGTAATGAGCGCGGGCTCCAAGTTGGACCGATGCCGCAGCGAATCCATGGCTCCTCTCCAAACAACACACAGGAAGGAAATCGTCTGTTTTATTAAGGATGCGCCCCGTCAAAGCACTCGTCTGTGCGGTGTCACACGCAACTGCTCCTTGGTGATCTGATCGCTGCCAGCCTGCTCGGACTGATCGCAGGGGCATCACCACACTGGCACCCACCGCACAGACAACACCGGAACTGACGGCTACGGTGACAACGTAGCTTGGTATTCCGATGGGCACGTTGCCCAAGGCGTTCCACAACAACCCATGGCCTGCAATAACCCGTGAACGTTGTCCTGCCGACATGCCACCCAGAGGCGCCCCGCAGCAACATCGACCTGCTGAACAGCGCGTGCTTCTGCCTCAGTCTTGACGAAGCCGCGCTGGCGCGCGCCCTCGACTCGGAGCTGGGGCAGCCCGGCCTTTCAGCGATGGTCCGACGACGCTGCCCGTTCCTCTTCGCGGCACAGCCCGTGTTCGTGGCGGCAGCGCAGTTGCGGCGCATGGCGCAGGTGATGCAAGCCGTCGAATCGGTGGTGTCCATACCGGCCTATCGCGAACACGCGCTGGCCGCTGCACCCGCGATCGCGCGTTTGGGGGCAAGCGGGCCGCGAGGCGTTTTCTTCGGTTACGACTTTCACTTGAGCCACGGTCGGTTGGAACTGATCGAGGTAAATACAAACGCGGGCGGGGCGATGTTGAACGCGGTGCTGGCGCGCGCTCAGCGGGCTTGCTGCACGGCTGTCAATGGCATGGTGCCTACAGTCGATGGCGTGACCGATTTCGAACAGCGCATCGTCGACATGTTCCGCAATGAGTGGCGCCTTTCCAGTCTGTCCGGCTCGGCCGGGACAGCACGCCCGCTGAGGTCCATCGCCATCGTCGACCTGGCTCCCGAAGATCAGTATCTCTACCCTGAGTTCCTGCTGTTCCAGCATTTGTTCGAGAGGCATGGCCTGCGCGCGGTCATTGCTGATCCGGCGGCGCTCGAGTGGCGCGACGGTTTGCTGTGGCACGGCGACCTGGCGATCGATTTGGTCTACAACCGTTTGACCGACTTCTACCTGGAGCAGTCGAGTAGCGCTGCGCTGCGTGAAGCGTATCTGCAGCAGGCCGTGGTGCTGACTCCGCACCCGCAGGCCCACGCGCTGTACGCCAACAAGCGCCACCTTGCGCTGTTCAGCAATGCTGTAGGGCTACAGGCCTTGGGTGTGCCGTCAGCAACGCAGGACATCCTGCTGGCGCATGTGCCTCATACCGAGGTGGTCAATGCTGCGGATGCGCAGCGCTTGTGGGCTGCTCGCCGCGGCCTGTTCTTCAAACCCGCGGCGGGCTTTGGCAGTCGCGCGGCCTATCGGGGCGACAAGCTGACCAAGCGGGTGTGGCAGGAGATCTTGGCTGGGGACTACGTCGCTCAAGCCAACGTCGCTCCGGGAGAGCGGGTCATCGGTGACGTTGAAGTGGCGGCGGCGGGCTTTGCGACTGAAAGTACGGCTGTCAACCCCATCAAAACCAGCAAGGTCATGAAGTACGACCTTCGTGCCTACACCTATGACGGTGCGGTGCAGTGGGTGGCTGCCCGCACGTATCAAGGGCAGACCACCAACTTCCGCACGCCTGGCGGCGGCTTTGCACCGGTATACAGCTCTGCCGACACTCCTGGCCGAAGTCTGCTTGCCTGCGGGAGCGACGACACAACTGGCGCTGCCGCGCACGCGTCGTTTGTTTTCCTGCTCGACGAGAGCAGCGGTATTCATCCGGTCCCCCACGCTGTGTACGTCGCGCTGGCCCGCGGCGAGGCCACGCTTGAGGCCATGGGCGGGAAAGTTTTGCGCCTGGCCGACTGGTTTGTGCGCTTGAAATGCGGTGCACCGGACCGCGTCGTCAATGAGACCTACAGCCTGATGCGGTTCGATGCCAAGGGTCGTGTCGATCAGGCCCACACAACCGGCGCAGCGCAGGCAACCGCTGCCGCCGATAGAGAGAACGCCGCGTCACCCACCATTGCGGAGCGCGAATGGATGCGGCAGTTGCTGTTCGGTGGAACATCATCAGCCGATGGTGGATGACGCGCGTTGCACCTGCCGCTGGTGTTCAACGGCACGATCTACAACTACCGTGAGCTGCGTGCTGAACTGATCTCGATGGTCCACACGTTTGTGTCGGATGGCGATACCGAAGTCATCTTCAAGGCCTAGGCTGCATTCATGTTGCACACCGTGGTGCCTGCACCGCGCGCGGTACTGACGGGCGTTTGCAAACTTTCGCCCGCCAGCACCATGACGGTCGGCATGGATGTGTCCATCATTAAACAGGTCTACTGGACGCCGGATGCGACCCGCCCGACTGAGCCGCTTTGACAAGCGCAATGGCTTGCAAAGACACGAGAGGTTTTGGTGCGCACGCTCGACCGCCATCGCCTCGCTGCCGACGCGCCGTGGCGGCTACTTCTGGTACCCCTCGATGGACGCTGAAGCCGGTCCGCCGGTAAAGCGCTTCGGTCGGCACTGCTTCGATTGCGACCATGCAGAGTATCTGGAGCTGATTGGTGCGTGACGGGCTATTCCCCGGTGCCCGCTTTATGGGCGTCAGGCGCCTTTGCCCGACTTGCTGGTCCTTTCGAGCGGCCGTTTCGATTGCCGCGGTGCATGCACCGGCACGACTTCGCGAACCTTGTCACGTCCAGCGGTCGCTTCTGTCTGAGCGTGTTGAGGGAACTGCTGCGGGTCTGGCGTTTTAGACCGAGATTTCACCGATATTTTTGGCTGTGTCATGACGATTCCAAGGTGGTTGAACACTGAGCGGTGCGCGACTGACAACATCTGACTCTCCGCACGCCCTGACCTGACTTTTCACCCCTGCGCTGGTGCAGTCTGTGCGCTGGCGCACCCCCACGGGCGTTCAAGGCGGTGCTCGACCTGTTGTCGATCGGCATTGGCATTGGCCGCGGCGCATTGCGGTGTTTTGTTGCGCCGTTGCGGGAGGGTGCAAGAGCCCGTCAAAGAAGCGGGTCGTCGTTCGCCGGATGTCGATGGAGCAAGTCGTTGGCCACGCTGATCAGCAGGGGAATGAGGGCGCCCAGACACATGGCGGCGAACACGTCTGACGGCCAGTGCACACCGAGCACAAGACGGGAGAACGCCACCAGGCCTGTCCATAGCACCGCAAGCGCCATTGCCTGATTTCCGGCACGGGGCCAGATGCGCGTCACGCACAGCGCGGCAGCAGTCGCAAGCGCTGCGGTGCTGAGCGTGTGCCCACTGGGGAAACTGGACCCCCAGTACCACTGCGCCTCCCACAACGCAGGGCGGGCGCGGCCCACGATGGCCTTCATGACCCAGACCACGAGCGTGGCCGTGATGACCGAGGCGCCGACGAGCAGTGCTTCGAAGCGACGCCGGGCGGCAAGCATTGCCATGGCGGCCACGACCGCGACCGGCATCAGGAATTTCGCAGACCCGGTGAACGTGACCACAGCGAAGAAGCCGTTCAGCGCGGCAGGCACATGGTCTCGAATGAACCAAAGGATCGCCTCGTCAACTGGCCCGGACTCTTTGGCGACGACATCCTCGATCAGCTCGGTTGCAGCCACGGCCAGCGTCAGCAGGACCACAACAGTCAAACGGCGCTGCACCAAATACCCGCTCCATGACGGCCGTTTCATCGGGCCCAGCGCCGCCTCAACAGCTTTTGCCCTTCGCTGTAAACCAACACCACGCTCGCCGCCGCCGCGCACACCAGCCACTGCTCCAGCGCCAGAGGCGCCGTGCCGAAAGCGATGTTCAGGAACCGGACGTGGACAACGGCCACCTGCAGCAGCAGCGAGAGCGCGACGGCACTCCAAAGCCACGGGTTGGCGAACAGATTGGCGAATGCGCTTGTGGTGTCCGAACGCGCGGTGAAGCAGGTGAACAAGCTGGTGAACACAAGCACCGTGAAACCTGCCGTGCGGGCCGTGGTCAGGTCACCCGTGCCAGCGATCAATCCGCCAGGCAGGTAGAAATCCATCGTGAGCAAGCTCACCAGCGCGATCACCACACCGGTCTGGATGACGCTGGCCCACATGCGGGCGTCGATCAACCGGTCACCCACATGCCGCGGCTTGCGCGCCATCAGGTCGTCGGTGGGTGGGTCCACACCCATGGCGAGTGCGGGGCCTGAGTCGGTGATGAGGTTGATCCACAGCAGTTGGGTGGCGAGCAGCGGCAGCACCACAGCACCGCCGCCAGCGGCATCGGCGGAGTTCAACCCGATCACGCCAGAGCCCACCACGCCCAGAAACACCGTCAGCACTTCGCCCATGTTGGACGACAGCAAGTAGCGCAGGAATTTGCGGATGTTGTCCAGGATGGCGCGCCCTTCGCGCACGGCTTCGACGATGGTGGCGAAGTTGTCGTCGGCCAGGATCATCTTGGCCGCTTCTTTGGTCACTTCGGTGCCGGTGACGCCCATGGCGATGCCGATGTCGGCGGCCTTCAGCGCCGGCGCGTCGTTGACGCCGTCGCCCGTCATCGCCACGATGTTGCCGTCGGCCTGCAGCGCGTCGACGATGCGCAGTTTGTGCGCAGGCGCCACCCGGGCGTAGACCGAGGTCTTGCGCACGGCGTCGGCGAAGGCAGCCTCATTGAGCGCATCGATCTGTGCGCCGGTCAACGTGGAAATTGAGGCCGGCAAACCCGCGTCGACGATGCCCAGGTCGACGGCAATGCGGGCTGCGGTTTTCGGGTGGTCGCCGGTGATCATCACCACCCGGATGCCGGCGCGGCGCGCTTCGCGGATGGCCACTGCCGCTTCTTCGCGCGGCGGGTCGATCATGCCGACGGTGCCGACGAAGATCAGCTCGCGTTCCAGGGTTTCGGCAGCCGC
>JANPNF010000434.1:0-2529 GCA_031427315.1 Burkholderiales bacterium
TCATCGCGCCGAACATCAAGAGCCAGCTCGACTTCATGGAGGCGACTCTCACCAGGCAGCCGTGGTTCGCCGGCAAGGAATTCAGCGCCGCCGACATCCAGATGAGCTTCCCGCTCGAAGCCGCCGCAGCGCGGGCCGGGCTCGATGATTCACGGCCGAAGCTGATGGACTGGCTGAAGCGCATTCACGCGCGCGCGACTTATCGGCGGGCGCTGGAAGTGGGTGGGCCGTACACACTGGGTTGAGCGGGATCGTTCCAGAAGTCCCTGGCTCAACTCTCGTTATGCGCCACCTCGACCCGCCGCCGCATGCCTGCTGTCACGTCGTAGGTGTTGAAGCTGCTCATCATGCGGCCTTACAGGTGCAGGCTGACGGCGCGAGCCAGGTGAATGCCGTCGTCGGCACCGCGGTCGGCGGACAGCCTGACGTAGCTGCGCTCTTCCAGCACGCCTTCGACCACACCGACCACACCCCAACTGCCGTGGTCGTGCACCGGCGTCCATTGGCCGGGCAGCCAGACGATGGCGTACAGCGACAAGCTGTCGTCGGTGGCGTCGGTGGCGTCGGTGGCGTCGTAGATGAGGTTGCGGGCATACCCCTGGGGCTCGCTGCGGTAGTGCTGCGGCTGCAGGAAGCTGGAGGCGCTGGCGAGCAGGTCCAGCATCAGCGGCGCGATGGCCAGCACGCAGTCGGCCGGTTCGGCGTGGGCGCGGGCTCGGGCGGCGGACTCGTGGATGAAGTGCTGCAGGGCGGGCGAAGTCATGGTGTGTGCTTGTCCGCCCGCGTCACTCGACGAGCCGGCGCAACCAGTCGGGCAGAGGCATCGACTTCTTCGTCGCCGAATCGGCCCACACCGTCTTGGCACCGCCCTCGGCAAAGAGCACGCCCGGCTGGTCGGTGCGCTCCAAGGTGATGTAGGTGTCGAAACTGCTGCGCCCGGGGTTGGTCACGTAATGCCGCGCCAGCAGGTCGCCGGGGAATTCGACCTGGCGGATGAAGTTGCAGAAGGCGTTGACGATGACCGGGCCGGTGCCCAGCGGGCTGGACAGCGCCCCCACGCGCTGCAGCCATTCGAGCCGCGCGATTTCGAAGTAGCGGAAGTAGACGGTGCTGTTGACATGGCCCATCGCGTCCATGTCGCCCCAGCGGATGGGGATGACCATCTCGTGGGTCAGTTTCTTGTCGGCCGGAACTTCGAAGCGCATGGCTGCCTGCCTACCTGCCTAAGGGTTGATGCCCAGTTCATGCGCCATGCGCTGCACCAGGGCCTTGAGTGAATCCAGTTCGGTGGCCAGCCGCGTCTGCTCGGCCTTCAGTGCCGCCAATTCGCCGGCGCTGACCTCGGACTCACCGGCCGTCGCCTGCCAGGCCGGCGCCGTGACCTCGCCGCACAGCAACTGGGCCCAGCGTGCCTCGCGCGCGCCGGCGGCCCGGGCCAGCTTGACCACGCGCGCCGGGTCCTTGGCGGCCAGCTCGTCCAGGAATCCTTCGACCGATGAAATGTCGGCGAATCGGTGCAGCCGTTCACAGTTCAGGCGCAGTTCGGCGGCGGTTTGCGGGCCACGCAGCATCAACACCGCAAGCAAGGCCACCGCCTGACTCGGCAGGTGCAGCACGCGGCCCAGGTTTTGTTCGAACTTGACGACGCGGCTGCCGCTGCCCTCGAACACCAGGCTCAGGCCCTTGAGGCCGTCGACAGCGGTCAGCACCTCGGCGTCGGTCGCTTCGATCACCGGGTCGCGCGCCGTCTTCTGGTTGCAGCCGCTGACGATGGCGTTCAGCGACAGCGGGTAGGTGTCGGGTACCGTGTGCTGCTTCTCGATCAGCACGCCCAGCACGCGGGCTTCGAGTGGGGTCAGATGTCGCATGCCCGCAATCGAGCCGATTTATGCAACATAGCCGTCGTCGGCCGCGATGATGGCGCCGTTGACGAAGTGACTCTCGTTGGCGCACAGCATCATCAACACGGCGTCGAGGTCGGCGGGTGTGCCCACGCGCTTGCGCGGCAGGGTCTGCACCATCTTCTTGCCGGCCTCGGTCTGCCAGATGTGGTGGTTGATCTCGGTGTCGATGTAGCCCGGGCAGATGGCGTTGACATTGATGCCGTGCCGGCCCCATTCCTGCGCCTGCTGGCGAGTCATGTGCACGACCGCCGCCTTGGTCATGCCGTAGACGCCGATCTGGCCACCCGCCCGCAGCCCCGCCACCGAGGCGATGTTGACGATGCGCCCGCCCGTGTAGGTGCCTGGTGCCTCGCCCTTGCTGCGCGCGATCATGCGCTTGGCCACTTCCTGCGCCATGAAGAAGCTGCCGCGCGTGTTGGTGCCCATCACGAAGTCGTAGTCCTCGGGCTGCACGTCGGTAAGTTTCTGCGAGGTGCTGACGCCAGAGTTGTTGACCAGGATGTCAATGGCGCCCATCTCGGTCTCGGCGTGCGCCACTGCGGCCTTGATGCTGTCGGGGTCGGTGACGTCGAGCGTGACGACGTGGGCGACACCGCCTTCGGCTTCGATTTCGGCTCGCAGCGCC
>JANPNF010000435.1:0-1567 GCA_031427315.1 Burkholderiales bacterium
GGGATCGCCGTAGACCTCGCTGGTAGACGCCTGCAGGATCTTCGCCTTCACGCGCTTGGCCAGCCCAAGCATGTTGATGGCACCGTGGACACTGGACTTGGTGGTCTGAACCGGATCGAACTGGTAGTGCACGGGCGAGGCCGGGCAGGCCAGGTTGAAGATCTCGTCGACCTCCACGTACAACGGGAAGGTGACGTCGTGGCGCATCAACTCGAACCGCGGATTGCCGATGAGCGGCAGGATGTTGTCGCGAGAGCCCGTATACAGGTTGTCGACGCAGAGTACATCGTGACCGGCAGCAATGAGCCGCTCGCACAGGTGCGAGCCTAGAAAGCCTGCGCCCCCAGTCACCAGGATTCGCTTGGTGGAGTTCTCGAACTTCATGTTGTCCTCCGGCGCCGAGCAAGGCGCACCGCATTGATCCCTGCCCTCAGGGGACCGCGATGATAATGTTCACTGCTCTGGCGCCTTCCCGCCATCAGCGGACCTTCGCGCATTCGGTCACGAGACGTATGCGCACCGGCCGAACGAGGTCGCGTCAGCTGAGGCGAAGGAAGTAAAGGTCGCTACTGCCATTGGCCAACAGAACAAAGCCTCCCAGGGACGGCACGTAGCGGAAGCGGTTGTTGACGCCCCCCTGCCCGGGATCCGGTGGCGTCGCCGATCCAAACGCCAAGTTGAACAGGCTCATATCCCACACGTTGCCGCTGTTGGGGGTGATCACGTAGATTCGCCCCGCACCACTGCCTTGGCCACAGTAGAAGAGGAAGCGATCGTTCACCGGGTCATAGTCCATGCCAGAGTAGGCTGGCGCGTCGGCAATGAACTGGGTCAGCGCTGCAGACGGATTGAACGAAACCTGGATTGACGCCCGTCCAGTTACCGGCACACGGACGGCATTGACCACTCCAGGGCCGAATCCTTCCCCGTCGGCGAAGCACAAGCCAAACAACTGATCGCGGTTTGGGTCATAAGCATACGGCCATCGAACAAAATTGGCAGCGGGGGAAGTGATCGGGCTGGACCAAGCTCTTGTCGAGGGGTTCCAGCGCCGATGCAGATTCGTCCACACTTGGCCCGCGCCATCCACAACTGCGCCATAACTGGCGCCGCTTGGAATGTCCGCGTACGTACCGCGTGGATCCCATGTGTCGGACGCTGGGTCAAAGCCATCCACAGTCCTGAACTCAACGGCAGTGCCAAAAACGAATCGCGCACCCATGAGCATGACGCGCGCCAGCGAAGGAACCCAATGCGCCGTCTGGTAGAGATGGCGAGAGGACGGCTTTCCATCGTTGTAGTACGCGACGTCACGCTCCACCACTGGGCTCGTCGACGCCCGCACCACCCAGTTGGGAGCGTCTGCAGCCAATCGCAATGACACCACCCGGTTGTCGCTACTGTTACCGTGACCACCCGCAGCCGCGATGAATATCTCGCCGGTGTCTTCTCGAAACGCCATGCCGCTGAACGCATCCACAGCCGACCCGCCTGCGCCGGCTGTCCCCGGGATGGCGAACCATGTGTTTAGTGGCTTCCCGACAAGCCAAGCCGGCTGAGCTTGCCA